>CALXSZ010000204.1 GCA_944391275.1 uncultured Syntrophomonadaceae bacterium | reverse complement strand
AAAAAGCGCTTTGGGTTTATCTGGAGGCCAACAGCAACGGCTTTGCATTGCCAGGGCCTTAGCGCTTGCGCCGGAAGCTCTTTTAATGGATGAGCCGACCTCTGCCTTAGACCCGATTTCTACTTCCAAAATAGAGGATTTGGTATTAGAATTAAAACAAAAATATACCATTGTGATTGTAACGCATAATATGCAGCAGGCAACTAGAATTTCTGATAAAACTGCCTTTTTCCTATTGGGAGAAGTGATTGAGTATAACGGAACGGAAGAGCTGTTTTCTATGCCAAAGGATAAAAGGACGGAAGACTATATTACCGGTCGTTTTGGTTAAGGGGTGTTAAAATTGAGAAGTAGATTTGATAAAGAATTAGAAGCTTTGCATGTGGAACTGATTGAAATGGGTTCTTTAATTGAAAGCGCTATTGTTAGCTGCATGGAGGGGTTAACAGAAAAAAACATGGGAAAAGCGAAACAAACCATGCTTTTTGAGCAAGAAGTGGATGAAAAGGAAAAAGCCATTGAACGGCGTTGTTTGAAACTTTTATTGCAGCAGCAACCGGTGGCAACCGACTTGCGTATGATTTCTACCGCTTTGAAAATGATTACCGATATGGAACGAATTGGCGATCAGGCCAGCGATATTGCTGAAATTACGATCCGTTTGATTGATGTTCCATATATTAAAAAACTCATCGATATCCCTAAAATGGCGACTGGGACGATTCATATGGTAAAAGGTAGTATTGATGCTTTTATCCGCCGGGATTTGGATATGGCATATGATGTGATTGCTTATGATGACGTGGTGGATGATTTATTCAATACTGTAAAAAATGATTTGATTCATATGATTCATGAAGATGTGAATAATGGGGAGCAAGCAATCGATTTATTGATGGTAGCTAAATATTTTGAACGGATTGGCGACCATGCCGTGAATATTGCCGAATGGGTTGTCTTTTCTATTACTGGGGAACACAAAAACGAAAGAATCATGTAGTAGGTGATATCAATGGTAATGCAGACCATTTATTGTGTAGAAGATGATGAAAGTATCCGGGAATTAGTTTTATACGCTTTAAAAGGAAGCGGCTTTGCTGCAGAAGGTTTTTCTGCTGCTCCTTCCTTTTTTGCTGCTCTCCAGACAAAAAAGCCGGATTGCGTTTTATTGGATATTATGTTGCCGGGGACGGATGGATTGCAAATTTTAAAAGAGCTAAGAGAAAATCCCCATACAGGACAGATTCCTGTTATTATGTTAACAGCCAAAACATCCGAATATGATAAGGTAAAAGGGTTGGATATGGGGGCGGATGATTATATTGCCAAACCTTTTGGGGTTATGGAACTCATTTCCCGGGTGAAAGCATTGTTGCGCCGATCGCAGGGACAAAATGCGGAACATGTGCTATCCTATGGGGATTTAACTTTGGATCCGGATCGGCGTTTGGTTATAGCCCAAAATGAAAAAATCAGTTTAACGTATAAAGAGTTTGAATTATTATATTGTTTGTTGCAAAATCAAGGGATTGTTTTGTCACGGGATAAAATTATGGAAAAAGTTTGGGGTTTTGACTTTGAAGGGGAAAGCCGTACTGTAGATATGCATATAAAATCCTTGCGACAAAAATTAGGGACCATGGGTAAGGCCATTCAAACTGTTCGGGGCGTTGGCTACAAGATTGGAGGCTAGTTTCTTGAAAAAAAGGATTTATTTTAGCCTGGTTTTTACTGCCTCCGCTGCCGTTATTTGTTCCTTTCTTTTTTTGATGTTTTCTTATTTTAACGTATTTTCGGAACAAGCCAAAGTGGATTTGGCGAGTGAAGGAAAAGTTTTGGCGCAAGCAGCCGCTTTTCACCCCTCCGGTGACGTTGCTTTCTTATCTAATTTAGAAGGTACTTTTGCAGGTGTCCGTATTACTTTAATTGCGGACAACGGTGATGTGCTTTATGATTCACAAAAGGGAATTCTTGATTTTATAAACCATAAAGATCGTCCGGAAGTGCAGGAGGCCATGCAAAATGGGACTGGTCAGCAAGCCCGTTATTCGGAAACCCTGCAAACCAAAACGTTTTATTATGCGGAAAAATTACCCAATGGGCATATTTTACGTTTAGCGAGAGAAACGGATGGTATTGCTGCTATTTTCTTTGCAATTTCGCCTTTGTTATTAGGATTATTAATTTGCATTTTATTAGCGGCGGTTTTTGTTTCTTCTTATTTAACGAAACGGATTTTCCAGCCGATGTATTAATTGGCGGGTCATATGGAACAAGCGGATTCCTATGATTATGATGAAGAGTTTTTTCCTTTTATTGCCAAAATAAGGGAGCAAAACCAGTTAATCCAAAAACAAATGGGGAAATTGCGTACGGAACGCGATACCATTCATACCATTACCGAACATATGAAAGAGGGCCTTATTTTATTAGATAAAGATAAAAATGTGCTTTCCATTAATCATGGTGCAATTGATTTGTTACATGCTCCGCAAGAAGAATATGAAGGGAGAAATATCCTATTGGTGAGCCGTAACCCGCAATTTGTGCAAACAATAGAAGCGGCGATGCAAAATGATGGTCAAAATGTTGTTTTACAAGAGAATGGGACGTACTGTCAAATTTTTGCTAATCCGGTATACTCCCAAGAAGAAAAAATTGGGGTTATTGTTTTGCTGATTGATATTACCAAAGAGCAGGCAGCC
>CALXSZ010000203.1 GCA_944391275.1 uncultured Syntrophomonadaceae bacterium | reverse complement strand
TTTCTTTTGCGCAGTTCCGGAATCCATTCCAGCGGTTCATTGGGAAGTTCATGCAAAAACGACTCGGCTTCTTCACGGGAAATCGTATCGCGTAGCATGACTTTGCCGGATTCGACCGACGTGACAGGGGTGTAGATAAAATTATTTTGTTGATCTTGAACCGCGTGAAGCGTATAATACAGTCCCTCTTGTCCGAATTGCAGCGGTGAAATTTTTTGAATCTGACAAACGCCGGTTGTTCCATATACGACATATTTCCCGACTTCAAACATAATTTTTCCATCCTTTCTTTTAACTTTTAGAGACGCGTTAGGCGAATATGCATAACAAGCCTTTTCTCTGTCATTTACATGTCTATTTTACCATAAAATATCATTTGAATGTAAGAAAAAAATTTAAAGAATTAAAAAAATGAAAAGAAAAATATAAAAATTTCACGGTTTTTGATATACTAAAAAAAGAATCTTTAAAGTCATGAAAAAAGGAGTAACCTATGGGAACTTGGAAGCATTTATTTGGACGAGTTGCGCTGGTCGGTTTAGCCATTGTGGTCCAATTATTTTTTGTCCTTTCGATCGTCATATTTTTGGACGAATATTACAAAATGATGGAGATGACCATGGCCGTTTTGAGTTTTATCGTGTTGATTTCGGTCGTAAACCGCGATATGACCACGGAGGCTAAAATTCCCTGGATTATTCTTATTCTGTCCGCCCCTCTGACGGGAACGGTGCTTTATACCCTTTTTTCCGAAAACCACCTTTCGAGAGAGGAAAAAAATCGTTATCGGAGAATTATCCACAAAAGCCGCCCCTATTTTCATCAAGAAATCCTTCCTGAAGAAGCGTTTCGAGATTTAACCGGAAAATATGCGGGGCAATGTACGTATATTCACCGCGCCACAGGACAAGTAGCGTATCAGAACACGGACGTTACATATTACCCGGTAGGCGAAGCCTTTTATCAGGACTTGCTGGGGGAACTGGAGAAGGCGCAAAAATACATTTTTATGGAATATTTTATAATTAAACCGGGACGAATGTGGAATTCGATTTTGGCAATTTTAGAACGGAAGGTCCAGGCGGGTGTCGAAGTTCGCGTACTTTACGACGATTTGGGTTCGGTTGCGTATCTGCCGGCGGACTATGATGAGTTTTTAAGAAAAAAAGGCATTCAGTGCGTGAAGTTTAATCCATTTAAGCCGGTCATTTCCGAAGCGCACAACAACCGCGACCACCGGAAAATTACCATTGTGGATGGGAAAGTAGGCTTTGTCGGCGGCGCGAATTTGGCCGATGAATATATTAATGTTACGCATCCTTACGGGCACTGGAAAGACACAACGCTGAAACTGGAGGGAAAAGGGGTCAAAGGCTTAATTTTACTCTTTCTGCAAAATTTTAATGTGCAACGAGGCGGCGAAGTGGATGATTTTACCCGCTATATCCCGGAAGATTATCCGGAACGCCCGGCCAATGGCTTGGTTTTGCCTTTTGGTGATGGACCGCGTCCGGCCTATAACGATTATATCGCAGAGAACGTCTATTTGAATATCATCAATCAAGCCGAACGGTACGTTTGGATTACAACCCCTTATTTAATTCTGGATAACCGCCTGCAAAACGCCCTGTGTAATGCGGCGCAGCGGAGGGTTGACGTCCGAATCGTCACGCCGCATATCCCGGACAAGAAATTCGTTTTTGCCATTACCCGCTCGAATTATAAAAAACTTCAGCAAAACGGCGTAAAAATTTACGAGTATCTCCCCGGTTTTATCCACGCTAAACAGTTTTTATGCGACGATGAAGTAGGCGTTGTGGGAAGCATCAATTTGGATTACCGCAGTTTGATGCATCACTTTGAGTGCGGTGCGTGGTTATACCGCGTCAATTGCTTAAAGGACATCAAAACGGATTTTGAAGATCTTTTCCGGACGTGTGAAAACATGGAAGATTATCAGCAGAAGGGACTGATGGTGGTTTTGTGCCGGCTTACCAATGTTTTTGTACCGCTGCTGTGAGGAAAAAAAGACTTACTGGGAAAAAAGGTTTATCGCAAAAAACGTTCGATGAAAATTCACCGAACGTTTTTTTAAAAGTAACCTGTTAAAACCTGTTAAATGGGAAGAGATCCAACTTCGGAGGAAGCGAAAGGGCCTTTTAATTGCGGCGGTTTGGGACCGAAAAATTGGTAATATTGACATAAAATACGCCCGTTATAGAGTTTTCGGCGTTTATCGGCCTTGCGCCCCATAAATTTTTCAAATTCCGGATGAGCGCAAATGAAATAAAGCGACCAGGTTGGGATTCGTTCCCATACGGATGCGAAGGATTGATACAAGGCCTCGGCAGAGCGTTTATCCATTAAGCGTTCGCCATACGGCGGATTCCCAATGAGATAGCCGTATTGATAACGGGAACGCAAATCGCGGACGTCTTGCTGTTGAAAATGTAAGTCCTTGTCCAGACCGAATCCCACTTTTTTTGCATGATAACGCGCGAGAGAAAGCGCTTCCGAATCCAGATCAAATCCCCAAATTCCCAAAGGTTGATTACGAAAGATGGCGTCGAAAGCTTCTTCGCGCGCTTGTTCCCAAATTTGGATGGGAAACGACGGCCATTTTTCCGCTGCAAATTCCCGCTGGATTCCCGGAGCGATATTCCGTCCGATTAATGCGGCTTCGATGGGAATCGTACCCGAACCGCAAAACGGATCGATCAAGGCTCGATCCGGCTTCCAACGGCTGATTTCGATCATTGCTGCGGCAAGCGTTTCTTTTAAAGGGGCCGCCGCCGTCAACTGCCGATAGCCGCGCTTATGCAAACCGTTTCCGCTGGTGTCGATCGTTAAAGTCGCTTCGTTTTTCAGCAAAGCAACTTGTACCCGGTAAAACGACCCGGTCTCTTGGAACCAGTTCACAGGATATTTCTGTTTTAACCGTTCGACAATGGCTTTTTTCACAATGGCTTGACAGTCGGAGACGCTGAAAAGCTGCGAACGCACCGATTTCCCCGTGACTGGAAATTCCCCGTCTTTCGGAATCCAGTTTTCCCAGGGCAGCGCTTTGGTTTTTTCGAACAGCTCGTCAAACGTTCGCGCAGAAAAGCGCCCGACGCAAATTAACACGCGGTCGGCCGTTCTTAACCACAAATTGCAGCGCGCAACGGCTAAAACGTCTCCCCAAAACGTTACGCCGCCGTTGAAAACCGTCAGTTCTTCATATCCCAAACGGCGCAATTCGCGCGCCGCTAACGCTTCTAACCCGAAAGCCGTTGTAACGATGAGTTGAAAAGATTTCTCCATCTCCGTTTCCCCGCCTTATTTCCCGGCCTTAGCGCGATTGCTGGCCTTTAAACGTAATTCTTTGTTTAAAATTTGCTTGCGCAGACGCAAAGATTTGGGGGTGACTTCCAACAGTTCGTCATCGTTGATGAACTCCAGACATTTTTCCAACGACATCACGGTCGGCGGCGTTAAGCGCAGCGCTTCATCCGAACCCGAAGCGCGGGTGTTCGTCAGATGCTTCGTTTTGCAGACGTTTAAAGCAATATCGTCCGTGCGCGCGTTTTCTCCGACAATCATGCCTTCGTAAACGTCCGTTCCGGCCGGGATAAACAGAATCCCGCGTTCCTGTGCGTTGAATAAACCGTACGCTACCGCGGTCCCGGTTTCGGATGCGACTAAAGACCCCCGATTGCGCGTGGGAATTTCTCCTTTAAACGGTTCATAATGGTCGAAGACATGGTTCATAATTCCATTGCCGCGCGTGTTCGTCATAAATTCCGAACGAAAGCCAATTAATCCGCGTGCCGGGACGCTGAACTCCAACCGCGTCGTTCCGCCGGAGCTGTTCAACATATTTTTCAACTCCGCTTTGCGTTTGCCCAGGGATTCAATCGTTGTACCTACGTACTCGTCCGGAACTTCCACGGTCAGATATTCAATCGGCTCGCACGTTTTCCCGTCCATTTCTTTTAAAATCACTTCCGGTCGCGTCACAGCGAATTCATACCCTTCCCGGCGCATGGTTTCAATCAAAATGGAAAGATGCAATTCCCCGCGGCCCGATACCTTAAAACAATCCGGCGACAATTCTTCCAAACGCAGGGAAACGTTGGATAACAGTTCTTTTTCCAAACGATTGCGCAAATGCCGACTGGTAACATATTCTCCTTCTTTTCCAGCGAAAGGGCTGTCGTTAACCACAAAATTCATAGAAAGCGTCGGCTCGTCGATATTGACGAAATCCACCGGTTCAATTGCGTCGACCGCGCAAACCGTATCGCCAATATTGATATCCCCGATTCCAGAAAGCGCGACAATTTCCCCGGCGGGTGCCTCTTCCGCGTCCGTCTTGCGGAGTCCCTCGTACGTGTACAGGGTATTGATTTTGACGCGTTCCTGTTTTCCATCCGTATTGCAAAGGACGGCTTCGCTGTTCCGCTTAATGGTTCCGCGCTGGACCTTTCCAACGCCGATGCGCCCCACGTACGGGTCGTAGTCAATCGAAGAAATGACCATTTGCAAAGGCTGAGAAGGATCACAGTCCGGGCTGGGAATTTCTTGAATAATCATGTCCAGAAGCGGCTGCATATCCACGGGAGGGGTATCCAGATCGGTCGTGGAAATTCCTTGACGCGCAGAGGCAAAGCACACCGGAAAATCCAACTGATCTTCATCCGCGCCCAAATCGATGAATAAATCCAGCACTTCGTCAATGACTTCGAGCGGCCGCGCGTCCTGCCGATCAATTTTGTTGATGACAACAATCGGTTTAAGCCCTGCGGCCAACGCTTTTTTTAAAACAAAACGGGTCTGGGGCATAGGGCCTTCCGCCGCGTCCACGAGCAAAAGTACGCCGTCCACCATTTTGACGATCCGTTCCACCTCGCCGCCGAAGTCCGCGTGTCCGGGCGTATCGACGATATTGATTTTGATATCTTTATAATAGATGCTGGTGTTTTTTGCTAAAATGGTAATCCCGCGTTCGCGTTCCAGGGCGTTGCTATCCATGACGCGCTCCGGAACGACCTGATTGTTGCGGAAATAACCGCTTTGTTTTAGTAGTTCATCGACTAACGTCGTCTTACCATGGTCGACATGGGCAATAATCGCAATATTTTTCAGGTTTTGCTGCTTCATAAAATGCCTAACATTCCTTCCCGGTTTTTGGTATCCTATTTCCATTTTATTCAAATTTTAAATGACAATATATTATTATATCACATCTGAAGTTTAAGCGATATAGAAAATATTGTTCTTTATTAAACAATTACGCGTTCATCAAATAAGCGATTCAAAAGGAATCCAGCCAATCATCCCTAAAAGAATCGATTCGGATGAAAATGCAGACGACTCGGTCTGCAAAACCAGTTGATTGGACAAATCTAGGAAACGCCAAATTTGGGGACGCAATGAGGCGATGTGAGGGAGATTGTCCAAATAGAAGCAATGCGTTAACTGAAAACCGTCGCGGATTCCTTGCATAATCAAACGGTCGCACAATAAATTAGCGGCTTGCACCAATGCGCTCGTTTGCACGGCTCTTAAGACTTCGGCCTGCGTATCTTGGCCTTGCTGGGAAAAATCTTGGATTTTTTGTTCTAAATGAAGTCCTAAAGTAACCGCGAAAACGGACAAATGCGTACAATTTTGCGCCCAGGACAACAAATCGGGGTCTTCAAACGCAAAATTCGCTCCTTCCGGGGAAAAAGCATGGGAATCGCGAACCATCGGCGCCGTTCGGATTACGGCTTGCGGATGGGCGGATGCACGGGCTTCATCCATTGCATACATCAAAATGTCGCGAATTTTTTTCATCACGACCTGATTGGCTTGATAACCCAAACGTTGCAAAATTTCCGCTGGAAACATCGCCAGCGGCAAGTCTATTTTTTCTATCAAAAAAAACCCTCCTAACCTAAATTATATTCTATAAAAAGTGCGCTCAAAATAAAAGAGCGAAAAAGAGAGAAAAAAAGAGTTGACAAAGGGAGAATAAGGTGGTAATATACAACGTGCGCCCGGGGAACCGGGGATCTCGAAAAACAAAAAAGGAAC
>CALXSZ010000202.1 GCA_944391275.1 uncultured Syntrophomonadaceae bacterium | reverse complement strand
TTTACAAGAGGGCATTCTTCAATTAGTCATTGAAGCGGGATTGCGTCTTCCAGGGTCGGTAGGACAAACGGTAGGCGTTGTAGCCGGCGTGGTTTTGGGTCAAGCGGCCATTACGGCTAAAATTGCCAGTCCGATTGTCATTATTGTCATTGCGCTCACAACCGTTGCGACTTTTTCACTGCCTTCCCATGCCTTGATTCAAGCCACGCGGATTATTCGTCTGCCGCTCATTCTGCTTACCGGAACTTTTGGATTATTTGGATTTTCGTTAGGATGGCTGCTCATTTTAAGCCATCTGGTATCCTTGCAAAATTTTGGCGTGCCTTATACTTCCCCTTGGGTTCCTGCGTATTGGCATGATTGGAAGGACCAATTTGTTCGTGTATTCCTTTGGAAGATGGATCGACGACCGGAATCGATCCCTGGACAACAAAAACGTAGACAAGGTACGACCCGAGTGAAACAGGAGGAGCGACAGGATGAAGAATGAATATGGGGGAAGAATTAACGGTTGGCAATTGATGCTTTTGATTAATGGATGCCAAGTCGGAACAGGGATGTTTCAGCTGGGGCGTATATCGGAAAAGTCCCATACGACTTGGATCTCGGTGGTTATAGCCGCGGCTGTTCCGATTTTAGCTTTATGGCTCATGCATCAAGCCCTAAAAAGATATCATAATAAAAATTTACCAGAATTAGCCTATATGCTTTTTGGTAAAAAAATGGGTTTTGTTCTTTTAATAGTCTATATTTTTTCTCAACTAATTCTTACAGCTGCGGTTTTACGCATGCAAATTGAGCTGGTTTCTATGAATCTACTGCCTAGTACACCCGTACCCGTCATTGCTTTGCTGACCATCCTTACCACTTTTATTATTATTAATAAAGGAATCTTAGCCATTACGCGGCTCAATGAATTAATGTTTTATTTTTCGGTGGTGCTGCTTTGCTTTTTTATCAGTCCCATATTCAAAGAAGCGCAATTAACCAATCTGCTGCCCTTACATGAAATAGATTGGGAAATCAGACTGAAAGAAGCATTGCCTTTAGCGCTCTTATATGGCGGAACGGGGGTTCTTTTTATCTGGTATCCCTTGTTGGAAGAAAAAGAGAAAATGCTGCGAAGATCGATCTGGGGCGTACTGCTAACGATGGGGACTTATTTGTATTTGATCATTGGCTGTTTGTTGGTCTATGGAGCGGATATTATGGAATATATGTTGTGGCCGGTTTTGAGTCTTTTAAAAATTGTTCCCAATTATCTGATCCAACGCTCGGATTTTTTTGTTTTAGGCATATGGATTGGGGTGGGTATGCGCCCGATTATTAATTTTATGTTTTCTGCATCGGAATGCGCGAGTCGATTGAGTAAGAAAACTGAAAAACATCACAAAAAAAATTTCTTATGGATCAGCGCCCTGTTTTGTCTAATCATTTGGGTGGTGGTTCTGATTCCTCAAAACATTGTCCAGGGGTTTATGTATATTAATATTCTTTCTTTGTACGGCGCTTGTATTGGAATATTCTTTCCCCTGATATTTTGGATTGGAGGGATGATTTATGCGAAAAAACAACAAAAAGCGATGTGTTAAGAATATATTTTTTGTGTTGATTATTTTAATGAATAGCCTTTTTTTAAGCGGATGTTGGGATTCCGTCGATATTGATTTATTATCTTTTCCGCTGGCGACTGGGTACGATTTACACGTATCGTTGGAGGAGGATCAGAAGGATGAAAAAGCCGAAGGAGACGTCAAAGAACCCAAGGTGGACGTCACCAGTCTTGTACCGACGCTTATTCCCAATATCGAACCGAAAGAACAAATCGAAACCATATCCGCTTCCAATGTGGCCTATACCCGGGCGCTTAGAGAATATCGGGACGATAGCATTTATTTTCCAGGGACGCTGCAAGTACTTGTTATTGGGAGAGATTTAGCTTTGCAAGGTATCCGATCGCAGACGGATAGTTTATCTCGTTTAAGCGTTATGCCTTCCAGTTTGTTTATTTGCTTATCGGAAGGAAGAGCCGAAGAGATTCTTCGTACGCCGGTAGATAGTAATCGCAACGTTGCTTTTTATCTCCAAGAAATGTTCAATGGCTTAAATGATCGAATTTATTTGAAATCAACGACGCTGCATGATTTTATCACGAATCAGGGGAGCGGGAAGAACCCGATTGTTCCTGTCGTAGGAGTCCGAGGCGACGGAAAAATTGAGATTACGGGCTGCGGTGTATTTGAAAAAGATAAACTGCTGCGGATCTTGGACATTAACGACGCCAGAAAGTTAACCCTATTGCGAGGAGATCAATGCATTGGTTATATTCCCTATGAGATAAAACATGATGGAAAGCATTTTGATGAAGGGGCCCTACGTTTACGGAATTCAAGGAGTGTCAAAGTCAGTAAAGAAGATGGAAAATGGCATTTTACCATTCAAGTTTTTCTGACGGGAAGTATTATGGAGCGAGAGAGAACTTTCCGTATACGAGATTATACGCCGGAGTCTATTGAGGAATTGGAAAGCGTTGTAGCGGAACAAGTACAGCAGGAATTAGAGACCTTTGTTCAATGGATGCAACAGGATTTAGGGGTCGATTGTATTGATATCTGCCGTTTCGCGCTTGCCAAGGAACGAAAAGAATTGGAAGGCGTGATTGATACCCCTTATTTTATCTGCAACGCTCAAATTGACGTCGAAACACAGGTAACCATACAAAATTGGGGAGAAAAAGAATAAGTTTTCTTTTTCCAAACGTCTTGAATCCAAAGAAAAGAAATAGTATGATAGTAAGAACATCCGTAGGTTTGGAAAATGCAAAGGAAGCAGCGATTTTATGAGTGAAATAAGATGGAAGTCCGGGATTTTCGGGTTACTGAAATGGATTCTTATTTATGGCGGTACGTATTTCGTAGCGCCGTTTCTCGCCAGTTTGGTTTATTGGTGCTTAGCGTTCTTTTTCCCTGAATTAAATGTAACCAGCGATCATCTATTTATGTATTTTATGTTAGGAATGTTAGCCCAGACGGGCCTGAGTTTTCTTCTCGTATATGGGCTTATCCTACGACCCCGTCGAGAAAGTTGGGATTTTGTTGGATTTAGGACTCCCCAAAAAAATCATCTTCTTGTTTATGGAGTCTTAGGGGGATTGTTGATCTTTCTCGTGATCATTTTCTTTTCCGTTCTTCTCGCTTATTTTCATCCGCAGATCGAACCCCAGTATTTTGAAACGCTTCTTACGCAGGAAGATCAAGGGATGCAGATCTTTTTTCTTTTGATCTGTGCGAGTTTGCTTGCGCCCCTGGTAGAAGAAATGCTTTTTCGGGGCGTTTTGTATTCGTGGCTGCGTCAGTATTTCAATGTTTTTCCAGCAATTTGTTTAGCAGGATTTGTCTTTGGCGTTGTGCATTTTGATGCTTGGCGCACCCTTCCTTTGGCTTTTGGCGGAATGGCGCTTTGTTGGATTTATGAAAAAACAAGAAGCGTATGGGTGAGCATGATGGCGCATGGTTTGTGGAATGCCATTATGGCAAGTCTTGTATTATTGTAAAATATTGTAAAATTAAAGACGGTTCAACGTTTGAGGCAATTTTCGCGTCTTGAACCGTTTTTTTTGACTCTTTTATAAGATTTTTCATTTGTATCTCATTTTGCGTAGAGGAGGAAGATGAAATGGGAGCGCTTCCGCAATACATAAAGCGACGTTGTGAGAGATGATCTGCGTCTCTAAATAATATTTATTTGTTTATTTTGAAGGAAAAATAAAGCTTAAAACGACAGAATGGAGAAGAGTGTAAAGCCTCTAAAGAATCCAGTTTGCAAAAAAAGTATCCAACTGTTAAGAAGACTTCTTACTTCTGCGAAACCAACAATAAAATCGCAAAATTACCTCAAATAAGCTGATTGGCAATGACGCTGGAGGGAAAAGGGGAAAGTTCCCCGTTTGGAACACGACTTTACGAAACGAAGCGTAGTACGCAATACGCACTGTCAGCGTTGCCGAGAAAATGCCGTGTTTCCGCCGGGCAGGGCAAGGACATTTGAAACGGCAGGGATACAGGGCTGTAATTGCATCGCATGCAGTGAAACACGGCCCTGTTTCCTCATAAACAGACGGGGGAGGTATATGAAAGTTTTTCGTCCCATCCCCCGACTTGTGGACAAAGTGTCCCGAAGTTGTCACACTCCTAGAAAGAGAGGGAAAGCGGCAAACATCAAAGCTAAAATAAACGGAACTACGTTTGCTATTGACAGTGCTGTTCGCCTTTGTTCTTCTTGTTTATTTCTACTTTCTCCCGCTTCTTTCCCCGCTAACCCTTCCACCTTCCCGTCTCTGTCTGCTATATATAGCCATCA
The DNA here is from genome assembly GCA_944391275.1 of uncultured Syntrophomonadaceae bacterium. Lineage (GTDB taxonomy): Bacteria > Bacillota > Syntrophomonadia > Syntrophomonadales > Syntrophomonadaceae > CALXSZ01. The sequence goes on along the minus strand of CALXSZ010000202.1, from coordinate 2,399 downwards.
AGACGCATTGCAATAAATAAAACGGCCTTTCTTATCTTTGCACCCCCAGTGCATTTGTTTCCCAAACCATTGTATATTCTACTTCTCCCGTGGATTCGTCAAATTCCTCGGATAATACAGAAAAACCTTCTCTGAAATAAAATGCAACGGCTCGATTATTTTTCTGGTAGACTGCTAATGACAAAAAGCCGTGTTTCGATTTCACATAATCCAAAAGATGTTTTCCTACGCCAAGTGACCGATGTTTTTGATTCACAAAGATTCCCGCAATATATCTGTCTACGAGACCGATAAATCCCTGTATTTCTCCATGCAGTTCGTAGACGAAAACTTCCGCCTGTACGAGCTGCTTTTGTACCATCCCAAAATTCGACTCCCAATACTCTTTCGGAATAAAAGGGTGTGCGTCCTTATTTCCATTCAGCCATATTTGCATGACGGATGCAGTATCGGGTTTTTGAAATTTCCGAATCATACGCTGTTCCTCGTCTGTGTTGTCATGTATCAAATAGCAATAATAGTCGTAAGTGTGACCATACAAATCCCCGGAATAAGAAACCAAACACTTATCCCTACTTGTTCCGCAATCGGGCGGCTAAATAACAAGCCGATTGGCATGGTAGAAGAAATTAAAGTAAGAATAGAAAAGACGCGTCCGGTTTTTTCGAGTGCAACGGTTTCCTGTATCTATGCAGTCAACGAGATTGTATGAACATTCCCCGATGCACTCAAACCGATGCATGACGCATCAGAAAAAACAACCGACATAGGTTGACGGCATTGCTCCATAGATTACGGACGTGATACCCATACAAAGCTAACCGATAAAGGAAACTCTGATTTTCCGTTTCACGTTCAAAATGCTGGAAAATCAGAGCGACGATACGATCATTCCAATGGCAAAGGACCGCTCCAATGCGCTTCCGTACATAGCTGATAAGTTGAAATAGTCGCTTGTCCTCAACGGGGCCGATTAGGTTAGATTTTGAGTCTGAAAATACAACTTAAAAACTTGCGGATCTTCTGTTGATAACATATAAAGAAATTGTGCTTGTTGTTCCTGCATGGTGCAAGTCGTTTTTAAAATATCGGAAGTCTCTATACACACAATGGACACGTTTTTTCCTCCTTCGAGATTTTTTTATTTAGAATACCCCAAAATAAAGAAAAAATATCGTAATTCCATAAAAAGGTGTACGCAATGGAAGAACTCCTGGGTTCGTTGAAGACAAGGATCCGATGTGTCCCCAATAAGCGGAAGCACTCCCGAGATAGGGCGCTCCTATTCATTGGCGATTACTATTACTATTCTTGGGAGGATCTGTGCTGCATTAAGCAAAGTAAGATTACAATTTTTTTTGCGCAGAAATTTCTTTACGAGCCAGTTCATCACAACGCTCGTTCCAACGATCCCCTGCGTGGCCTTTTACTTTAAAGAAATTTATTTGATTGCGTGGAAGATAAAGCAGTAATTCCTGCCAAAGATCCTGATTGGCTATCGGCTCTTTTTTACTGTTTTTCCACCCGTTTTTTTGCCAGGCAGCAAGCCAGTGTTGATTCAAGGCATTCACCAGATAGGCGCTATCCGAATATAAATGAACCTTCCATCCTGCAACTTTTAAAGCTTTCAATCCCTCAATAGCTGCTTTTAATTCCATCCGTTGGTTGGTCGTTAAAGAATCCCCTCCGGATAATTCACGTATATGCTTTCCCCAAATCAAAACGCACGCCCAACCCCCTGGTCCCGGGTTCCCAGAACAGGCGCCATCCGTATAAATTGTAATTTCTTGTATACCGGGAGCATTTTCCTTATTTGTCATCATAGATCTTTGATTTCCAGATTCGTTTTATCTACTTGCTGATTAAAACCCTTAATATCCCGGTCTAGAATGGCTTCATTATCCACTTGCCGTTCTTTGTTTACCTTGCGCGCCAAAGCTTTCGCTTTGGTATAATCGGTTGTGTAAAAACCGGTTCCCTTAAAAACGACGCCGGAATTGCTGAGCAAACGATGGATCGGTCCGCCACAAGTGGGACAAACTTTTAGCGGCTCTTCATGAAATTTTTGCATCTTTTCAAAAACGCCGCACTGTTTACATTCATATTCATAAAAAGGCACATCCTACATCTCCTCTGTTCAATACAATATTTTTCATCCATTTATTATAACAAAGCTGGGAAAAATGACAATATTGTGTGAAATAAAATCTGTTTCTAAGAGGAAAGAATTTGTGGGATGAGCCGCATAAATTGACAAGTACGGGAAAATCGCTATGGTTTCAGCTACTGATTTTTCTGCATTTTATGAAAAAGTTTTTGGAAGTGAAAATAAAAATATCAATTCCTAACCCTTTATGATAAACTGAAATTATTAGGAAAGATAAGGGTCAGTTCGAATA
>CALXSZ010000201.1 GCA_944391275.1 uncultured Syntrophomonadaceae bacterium | reverse complement strand
TGATGATTGGCGGATCCACTTTGCGATTGAAAGGAACCTTTTTTTTTTTTTTGATCATTGCTTTTGCTCATTTTCTAAAAACCATTGCCATTGTTTCAAAAGATCTCACAGCCGGTTCTTTGGGATTGCAGATTCCCTATCAGCCGGACTTTGTAAATATGATTTTTTCAGGAAAAATTCCATATGCCATTATGATGTGGGTTTATATGGTTGCTGCGTTGTTGATTTGTTTGAGATTAGAACGTTCCCGTTTGGGATTTAGTCTGATTGCTTTGGGAGAAAACCAGGAAGCAGCTGAAAATTTAGGCGTGAATACAACTGGAGCCATGTTGAAAGCCTATGTCATGAGCGCAGTGATGACGGCATTTGGCGGAACGTTGTTTGCCCAGTACATTATGTATATTGAACCCCTCAATTTAATGGGTTTAAATTATTCGGTTAATTTTATCTTATATGCCATTGCCGGTGGAATGGGAACGGCTTTTGGGCCGATTGTTGGGGCGTTTCTTTTAGTTCCGGCAACCAATCTTTTGCGGGGGAGCCTGACTTCGATCAGCGGACTGTATGGATTGGTTTTAGGGCTTATTCTGATTGGAATCTTGTTATGGCGTCCGAGCGGTCTTTTGCCGTCGATCCGTGAGATTCTTACGGAGAAAAAAATGCGGAAAAATACGGTTACCCATCATCCTATACCAGAGGAGGAAGAACCATCATGACGCTTTTGCGAGTCGAACATCTTACCAAACAATTTGGGGGTTTAAAAGCGCTAGACGACGTTTCCTTTGAACTGGAGCAAGGATCGATTTTAGGCTTAATCGGGCCGAATGGAGCCGGAAAAACGACGTTGTTTCATTGTATCAATGGAACCTTAAGGGCAACTTCAGGAAAAGTTATCTGGAAGGAAAAGGACATTACTTCGCTCAAGTCTTTTCAGATTGCTCGTCGGGGAATTGTCCGAAGCTATCAGGTGGTTCAGCCTTTTCAGGGAATGACGACGTTGCAAAATGCCATGGTAGGAGCTTTCTGTAAGACGAACCATTATCAGGAGGCGGAAAGCATTGCACTAGAAGCTTTAAAGAAGGTTCGTTTAGACCACAAAAGCGACGTCGCAGCCCGGTATTTAAATTTAGGAGAACGAAAAAAATTAGAGATTGCCAAAGCTTTATCTACGCAGCCGGAGTTATTGTTATTGGATGAAGTGATGGCGGGGTTAAATACCAGAGAAGTACTCGAAATGCTGGAAATTATTCGTTCTTTGCGTGCAAACGGAATAACAATTCTCTTAATCGAACACATTATGGAAGCCATCATGAATATTTCTGACTACATCATGGTTTTAAGTTTTGGAAAAAAAATTGCAGAAGGCTCTCCCCAATCAATTAGTCAAAATCCACAAGTGATAGAGGCTTATTTTGGAGCGGAAGAATAGGAGGCGCCGGGTGATGACGGATCAAATATTTTTACAGGTGGAACATGTCAGTGTCGCTTATAAAGAAATTCAAATTTTAAAGGACGTCTCATTCAACGTTCGCCGAGGGGAAATCGTCACGATTATTGGCGCCAATGCTTCTGGGAAAACCACGTTGATTTCCTGCATTTCGCGTATTCTGACGCACTTTAAAGGGCGGATCTTCTTTGATGGAAAAGAAATTAGCCGAATGAAACCGGATGAAGTGGTTGATTTAGGATTGATTCAGTGTCCGGAGGGGCGCTTGCTTTTTCCGAAATTGACGGTACGAGAAAATTTAGAATTGGGGGCTTTCGCAAAACGCAGCCGTTCGGCCCGTAAGGAACGTTTGGAAATGATTTTTTCCTTTTTGCCCCAGTTGAAAGAAAAAGCCGGACAGTATGCAGGTTCCCTCTCCGGAGGAGAAGCGCAGATGTGTGCGATTGGGCGTAGTCTGATGGCGAATCCGCAGCTTCTGATTTTAGATGAACCTTCATTGGGGTTGGCCCCGCGCGTTGTCAAGGAAATTATGGCGATGATTCAGAACTTGCGGCGAGAGGGAATGACGATTTTGTTGGTCGAACAAAATGTTCGGCAGTCTTTAAAATTATGCGATCGAGCCTATGTTTTAGAGAATGGACGAATGGTTTTGGAAGGAAGCGGGAAAGAATTATTGGAGAGCGAAAGCGTACGTAAAGCTTACCTGGGAATTTAATAAAAATTAAGCAACCGGCGCTCGATTTCATTCGAACGCCGGTTTTTATATCGGAGCAGAAGGGGCAACTGTTGCGGCTCATTTATACAAATTAGAAAAATCTTGCGATTTCAAACGGAAGCCTTCTATTTTTGTCGACAGAAGAAGCTCCTACTTGGTTAAATGGGTTAATGAGTTGGAAATTAAATCGGAAATCCAAAGGATGGTTGAAATAAAAGTAATCAGAAGATAGTCTTATGAAGATTTGCTGTTGATTGAGGTTTTAGGATGGAGCAGCGAACGAAAAAATTGTGATCCCATCGCCATTTTTTATGTTATCCGTATTTTTTAGGAAGAAACGGACGATCCTTTCAAGGAGGAGAACGTTTTTGGCGTTTTTTTGGATTGGGTGTATAAATGCAATTAATTTTTCGGAAAATTTATCTTATTAGTTTAGATAACCTGACTCCTATTAAGAGAAAAGAAACGTTTTCGCTTTGTCAGAATATAGAAGAAAAGCAAGCCGTTCAATTTGAAATAAGGTTCCTTTTTTCGACATATGTGCTGTTCGAAAAAGAAATATGGGAATATTGACCAGCCGGTCAGTTTGGAGTATACTGGTATTATGATAGAGAAATTAAAAGGGGGCGGAAGAAAAAAGACACTTTTAAAGAGAACAACCTAGAATAACAAAGAATACATGAGTGCTGCAAAGATTAAAAAAGGGAGAAATTTTTAGATGAATTTTAAAAAACCAGATAAACCAATTCTTTGGTATTGTCTTATGGCGTGTATTATTATTATGGCGTTGAATATATTTGTATTTCCCAATTTTCAGCAAACGCGATTAGAGAAAGTCAACTATAATGTTTTCATGGATGCGATGGAAAACCAAACGATTGATAAAGTCCAAGTGGATCAGGAAAACATTTACTATTCCGTAAAAGGAGTAGACATGGCTTATTACACCGTAAGAATGGACGATCCGGAGCTAGTTACGCGGTTGTATGATTCCGGAGCGGATTTTGCCGAGATTGCGCCGCAAAGGGTTTCGCCGCTGCTGTCCATCTTGCTGAGTTACGGATTACCCATTCTGTTTTTCTTCTTTATCTGGCAATTCATGGTAAAAAGAATGAGCAATATGAATGGCGGAAATTTCATGCAGTTTGGAAAGTCGAACGCCAAAATTTATGCAAATGATCAAACGGGTAAGACCTTTGCCGATGTAGCCGGACAGGATGAAGCGAAAGAATCGTTAACCGAAATTGTAGATTTTTTGCATCATCCGCAAAAATATGCATCGATTGGAGCGAGACTTCCCAAAGGCGTTTTATTGGTAGGGCCTCCTGGAACCGGAAAAACGCTTTTAGCACAGGCGGTGGCTGGAGAAGCTAACGTACCGTTCTTTTCTATTTCCGGTTCGGAGTTTGTTGAAATGTTCGTGGGAATGGGCGCGGCAAAAGTTCGCGATTTGTTTAAACAAGCCAATGAGAAAGCGCCTTGTATAGTTTTTATTGATGAAATCGATACGATTGGGAAAAAACGGGACAGCGGCGCATTTGGAAGCAATGATGAACGGGAGCAGACTCTGAATCAGCTTTTAGCGGAGATGGATGGTTTTGATGGAACCAAGGGCGTTGTCATTTTAGCGGCAACCAACCGTCCGGAAACGTTGGATAAGGCCTTGCTGCGTCCGGGACGTTTTGACCGC
>CALXSZ010000200.1 GCA_944391275.1 uncultured Syntrophomonadaceae bacterium | reverse complement strand
AAATAAGGAGTGAAAGCTTTCAGGATGATCCTTGATATTAGCCTTCCCCATGGGATAGGAGATCTAAACTGACCGCCCCTGCCAAATTAAGGAATAATCTTTAATACGAAAACAGCCTTCCAAAGCGGAAGGGTGTTTTGCCGTCTGTACTCGGGGAGCCTGATAGGATAGGTTTTCCGAGTTTTTTTGTTTTTTCAAGAATGGATGAAATGTCCCGAAGTCAGGTCGCTTTTCATTATGGTGGTCGTAACAAAATGAATTTTAATGCAAAAACCTTCCGCCCTTGGAGGGTTATTTTTGTATCTAAGTCCAAACGCTTGTTTTGGAATCTTGTCATTTTCTATTCGCTTATTTGTAATAAGGATATTTAAAATGATAGACGCCAACAAATTGCAGGATATCCCTACCGCTACTATATTTTTACTAGATTATTGTATATAAACAGTGTGAAAATAATACGCGACGTTCCAAGAGATTGCAACTTTAAATGGGGAATTTAGACGTTTTTCGTATGTTTGCGTGGTTTGTAAAAAAATTTTGATTTAAAAATAGATTTTCGATAAAACTATTTTGTGAGTATATAATACTATGAAAAAGGAAGATTATATATGACGCAAACAATTTATGGATACGTTCGCGTTTCTACGAAGGAACAGTGCGAAGAAAGACAACTGATTGCTTTACGGGAATTTCCAGTTCCCGAAAGCGCTATTTTTATGGATAAACTCAGCGGAAAAGATTTCAATCGTCCCAGATACCGACGATTGCTAAAAAAAATAAGGCCTGGTGATATTTTAGTCGTCAAGTCGATTGATCGATTGGGTCGAAATTATGAAGAAATTTTAAATCAGTGGCGAATTATTACTAAAGAAAAAAAGCTCATATTGTCGTGATAGACATGCCACTGCTGGATACGCGTCAAACAGGAAAAGATTTGACCGGAACCTTTGTAGCTGATTTGGTTTTGCAAATTCTTTCTTATGTTGCGCAGACGGAACGTGAAAATATCCGGCAGAGACAAATGGAAGGAATTGCGGCCGCGAAGCAGCGTGGCGTACGCTTTGGTAGGCCGCGTAAACAAGTTCCGGAAGAATTTTACCGGTTAAAGACAGAATGGGAAAATAAACGAACGACCTCGCGCGTAGCCGCAAAACAGCTCGGTATTTCGCAGGATACTTTCTTACGATGGGCAAAAGGAAAGTAGGGGAAAAAAATCACGAAAATGTAGGAATTTTCTATCGGATTATGGTACAATGTTTGCGCAATGAGTTTCGATGTTTTTTTGTCCTTTTGCTTTATAAATTTCACGAAAACCTGCTTATTATTTGGTTAAAAAGAGAGCACGAAAATTCCTACATTTTCGTGCAGAATCAAACCGAGTCGCGTGATTTTTTGACTTTAAATAAGTGGAAGAAAAGTGGGCGGCGAGTAGCGTAGAACCGTATATTTTATCGAACTCTTCGCCGGAATGGTTTAGATTTGCGCGGTATAGATTTGCAATGAAGAAAGTCGATTGAAAGTAGGTGGAGAGTAAAATGAAACAGCATACAGCGTCAGATAGTCTGTTAGAATGGCTTAGTAAAGAAATGGGATGTATGTATTTATCCGATTTGCATAAGCCCGAATTGTTCCCTGCGATACAAAAGGTACTCGACAAGCTTGATCCGGAAAAATATAGTCTTCAGGAATGGAAGGATGCTGTACATTATCTTACTGGAGAAAACTGTTCCTTTACCACTCAGAAACAGTTTGCTTTGTTTTTGCAAAACTACGATACGAAGTCATAAAAAAACAAAAGGCATGCCAATCAATTGACTTTTCAAAAAAAATTGGCGGCCTTTTGAGCAGGAAAAGGTTGATTATAGACGGTCTAGTGTTTATTGCAAGGAGGATTTTGAAAAAAGGCTGTAGAAAGATTTCGGCATGACAAAATGGAATAGGATCAAAAAGTGAAATTTCGTAAAATTTTTATTTTTACATAATAAAGGATGTCTAAAAAAGAATCTATATTAACACAAACACGGCAATATGATACAATAGATATCCGATGTGTAAGGAGATGTTCGGTTGCAATATCGTGAAATTTCACTTTTAAAGACGTGCGCGCTATTTTGTGTTGTTCTATACCATTGTATGATGTTTTTTGTAGAGAAAGATCCGTTTTGGATATTGTATGCATCTGAAACCAACGCGTTAGCGATTACACTGTGCAGAATATTTCAATATTTGGTTATTCCGGCTTTTATGTTTGCATCGGGTTTTCTCCTGATAAAAAAGGTGGAAAGTAACGGCCGGAGCATAGTAGAATTGATCGTAAAAAAAGCAAAAAGTTTGTTAGTCCTATGGTTCTTTGTGGGAATTTTGTGGCTGGTTCCGCTCTATACCTTGTTTCATATCCCCGTCTATCATCATCCGGCGAATGCGACCTTATATGAAGGGTACCAAGCGTTTCTCAGCGGACTTTTTAATGATCATTTGTGGTTTTTATTGGCGCTTTTCTGGAGTTCTTTATTTTGGTTGTTGCTTTATCCCTTGCTGAAAAAAGAACGGTTCATCTGGGGGGCAGTTGTAGCGATTGCAACTGCTTTTGTTGTTCAGAATTATCT
>CALXSZ010000199.1 GCA_944391275.1 uncultured Syntrophomonadaceae bacterium | reverse complement strand
CTATTTTTATTTATAAATCTTCCAATCCGGGAAGAAGTTGAACGTGCATGGTTTTCTGTTCCAAATCGATCTTTTTAATAACTTGCGGAATGGCCGGAAGTAATAAATCGCGTTTATTTTCTCGTTTTACCACATAAACATTATTCGCGCCCGTCTCAAGAACCTCCGTCAAAACGCCCATCCGACCTTTTTCTTCATCCACCACTTGAAGCCCTTCTAATTGGAAATAATAATAATGCCCTTCTGGAAGCGGCCAAACTTCTTCTTCCGGCACTTGCAGAAATCCGCCCTGATAGGCTTGCGCATCTTCGCGGCTGGGAATCTCCTTTAATTTGATATAAACCTGATTGTTGGCAATACGGGTCCGCTCGACTTCCATTTGCTGCACTTTACGTCCCGCTGCCCAGCTAACAGTCACTTTTTTCAGTTTTTTAAATCGCTCCGGATAATTCCCCAAAGGAATAATTTTGAGCGTCCCATCAAATCCATGCGTTCTTGCAATTTTCCCAATATTAACCATGTAAGCAAACGCTCCTTTTCTGAAAAAAAGGGAAGAATTTTCCGACAAATCGGAATCTACTTCCCTTTCCCTGTTTTCATAATGGTTTATTTTCCCTGCCGTCAACGCATAATTTCTACCGAAACTCTGACTCCTTGCTTGGCGGCAGCCGCCTTGGTCAGGGTACGGATGGATTTTGCAATCTTTCCCTGTTTTCCGATCACTTTTCCCATATCTTCCTCGGCCACGCGAAGTTCCAGCATAGTCGTACCTTCTTCTTCGCTTTCATGCACCTGAACAGCCTCGGGCTGATCGACCAGTGACTGCGCCAGATATATAAGTAAATCTTTCATTGGTTTCCCTCCTGTTCGCAGACAGGAAACCCCCAAATTCTATAGGATCTCCTTATTCTGCCTTCTGACCTTCGGCAAATTTTTGGATAATGCCATGTTTCGATAACAGGGATTTTACCGTATCGGTCGGTTTTGCACCGTTTGCCATCCACTGTAGAACTTTTTCTTCGTTAATTTTTACTTCCGCAGGATTCGTACCCGGATTATAATATCCGATTTCTTCAATGAATCGGCCATCGCGCGGATAATGTGAATCTGCAATAACAATTCTATAAAATGGATGTTTTTTGGCGCCCATTCTTTTCAGGCGAATCATGGTTGCCATTGGACTTCACCTCCTAAAGTTAAGTGTTTAAAGATAAACACCATGGATGTTTATCCTACTCATTTATTAATTTATCGTCCTGCATGCAGGTACGTAAATCAATCATTCCTTACATTCCCGGAAGCCGAAAGCGGTTTAATAATCCCCGACGTTTCTTCCCGCTCATTCCCGCTTGTTTCAGCATTTTTTTCATTTCATGAAATTGTTTTAACAGTCGATTCACGTCTTGCACATGCATTCCGCATCCGGCTGCAATTCGGCGTTTTCTTCCACTGTTGATGATATCTGGGTTTTGCCGCTCCTCCGGCGTCATCGATTGAATGATCGCGCCCACGCGAAAAATTTCTTTTTCATCAATTTTCCCGCGTATATTTTTCATTTGCGCGCCGATTCCCGGTATCATTCCCAATAACTCTTCAAAGGATCCCATGGATCGAATCTGCTGTAATTGTTCCAGGAAATCTTCTAAATTAAATTCCTGGTTTTTCAGGCGTTGTTCCATCTCCCGCGTCTGCTGTTCGTTCAGACGCTCCTGAGCCTTTTCAACCAGGCTTAAGATATCTCCCATCCCTAAAATACGCGAAGCCATACGTTCCGGATAAAAGATTTCCAACGCTTCCAATTTTTCGCCCATCCCAATATATTTGATCGGACACCCCGTTACCGCGCGCACGGACAACGCTGCGCCGCCGCGGCTGTCGCCGTCCAATTTCGTGAGGATCACCCCGCTCAAACCCAAATCAGCGTGGAAAGATTCCGCCACGTTAACCGCATCTTGCCCGGTCATAGCGTCTACTACGAGCAAGATCTCTTTCGGCCGGGTAACCTCTTTCATGTCTTTGAGTTCCTGCATGAGTTCTTCGTTGATATGCAGTCTGCCGGCCGTGTCAACAATCACCAAATCATAATGTTCGTCCCTTGCATACTCCCACGCTTTTTTCGCAATGGTCACCGCATCCGTATTCTCCATCGAAAAGACCGGTACGGAAAGTTGCTCTCCCAATACTTGTAACTGCTTGACGGCAGCCGGTCGATAAATATCGCAAGCGACCAATAACGGTTTTTTTCCTTCTTTCAGCATGGTTTTCGCCAGCTTGGCAGCCGTTGTAGTTTTCCCGGCCCCTTGGAGTCCCACCATCATAAAAACTGTTGGCGGTCGGTTTGAAAATTCTACGCGGCTTTCCGTCGCGCCCATCATATTCACCAGTTCATCATGTACAATTTTAATCACTTGCTGCCCCGGCGTAATACTGGTGAGAACCTCCTGCCCGACCGCTCGCTCGCTGACGGCCTGAATGAAATTCTTAACGACCTTGTAGTTAACGTCTGCCTCCAATAAGGCCAACCGAACTTCGCGCATCGCCGCCTTGACGTCTTCTTCTCGTATTTTCCCCTGACCGCGCAGTTTCTGAAAAACTCCCTGCAGTCGGTCGGTTAAGCCTTCAAATGCCACATTATCGCCCCTTATAACATCGCTAGCATATCATCCAGCGTTTGAAAAATCTCTTCTTTTTCTTGTTCCTTCCCTGAAAAGTTTTGTATCATCTGTTCCATCTTTTCCACTTGCTGACGTGCCATGCGAAACCTTTCCACCAAGCCCAACTTTTTTTCATATCCTATTAAGGTCTTTTCAGTACGTTTCACCATGTCATAAATTGCCTGACGCGTACTGCCAAAGGTTTCTGCGATCTCTGTTAAGGTATAATCGCCATCCAAATATAAACTTAACACCTCTTGCTGTCTGGGCGTCAGAAGAGGCGCATAAAAATCTTTCAGCCAAATGAAACGTTCTTTGTTTTCCACAT
>CALXSZ010000198.1 GCA_944391275.1 uncultured Syntrophomonadaceae bacterium | reverse complement strand
CCTTTTTATTTCCCGTCGTTTAAATTATTTTCCTTCGGCCTTTTCCCGTTCACGGATCTTCAGAAAGTCTTTCGTTTGCGCAGCGACAACGCCGGACAAAGCTAACAAACCAATTAAGTTGGGAATCGCCATCAACCCATTAAAAGTATCTGAAATATCCCAAGCCAATCCGATCTTCATGGTGCAACCTACAAAAACAAATGCGGTAAAAATAATCCGATAAATCGTCCGTCCACGTGCGCCAGCTAAATAATATAAGCATTTTTCCCCATAATAACTCCAACCTAAGATGGTTGAAAACGCAAAGAAAACCAACGCGATGGTTACAAACATTCCGCCCCAATTTCCCGGGAGTAAGGCGGTAAACGCCGCGCTAGTCATCGAAGCGGCTTGATCCGAATTAGCCCCGACATACAAACCGGACATGACCACCGTGAGCGCCGTAATCGTACAAACAATAATGGTATCTAAAAACGTTCCGGTCATGGATACCAAGCCCTGTCGGCAGGCATGATCCGTTTTTGCCGCAGCTGCCGCAATCGGCGCAGACCCTAAACCAGCTTCATTGGAAAATACACCGCGTGCAACGCCGTAACGAATCACGGTTCCGACCAAGCCTCCAAATCCCGCTTCCAATGTAAAAGCCGAACCTAAAATCGTAGCAAACGCTCCCGGAACCAATTCAATATTCGTCAATAGAATAACTACGCCGCCTATAAAGTAAAAAACAGCCATAAACGGAACAATTAAACTAGAAATATTGGCAATCCATCTTACGCCGCCCAAAATAACCAAACCAACAAAAACCGTCAAAACAATTCCCGTAATCCAGGTTGGAACGCCCATACTTGTGCTGATGGAAGCCGCAACGGAATTGCCTTGGCTCATATTTCCAATTCCAAAGGATGCAACCGTACCGAAAATAGCAAATAAAACAGCGAGCCATTTCCACCCCATTCCTTGTTCAATATAGTACATAGGGCCACCAACCATCATGCCTTTATCGTCTTTTCGGCGGAAATGGACCGCCAGAACCGCTTCGCTATACTTGGTTGCCATTCCGACCAATGCCGTTACCCACATCCAGAAAGCGGCGCCGGGTCCTCCCATCACGATCGCCGTAGCAACCCCTACAATATTTCCCGTTCCAATCGTTGCCGCTAAAGCAATCATTAACGCTTGGAAATGCGAGATATCCCCGGCGGCATGTTTACTTCCTCCGGCATTAGCCGATTTTTTCGGAATTAAAGCCAATTTCAGCGCATATCCCAGCTGTGTAAATTGTATCCCTTTTAAGCGAAGGGTTAAAAATAACCCTGTCCCCACAATCAACAACAACATGATGGGACCCCAAACAAAACCGTTTATCGTCCCAACAATCTGTGCAATCCAATCTCCAAACCAATCTGCAAAACCCATTTCATTCTCCAACTCCCGTCATTCTTGTATTGACTCACTGTTAATTGAATACTTAAAATATTGGAACATGTCCCAGATAGATCAATCTTTATGCTTCATTCTGTTTCCCTATATCTGGTATAACAATTACAACTTTTTTAAGCACTCTATAATTTCGTCTACAATTTGTTCTTGCGGTTTGCCTCCCGTATTAATAACCAGATCCGCTATATCTTCTCCATCTTTGTACGCATCCATCAACTGTTCAACATCCTGAATGGTCAAAGCTTTCTTCAGTAATGGCCGGCTGCCTTTTTTCCGGTTTACACGAGCAAAAATCTCTTCCGGCGAAGCTTTCAGACAAATAATCACATGATTTTCCTTCAATACCCGGATATTCTCGCCGTCCAATGTAAAACTGCCGCCCGCCGCAATAACCAGATTTTCCTGGTTAATAAATTTGTTCAGCACAAGCTTTTCTTCTGAGCGGAAACGTATTTCTCCATGACGCCGAAAAAGTTCTGCGATGGTCATTCCCGTTACCTTTTCAATTTCGCGGTCCGTATCAACAAAGGTACGTTTTAAGCGCCGTGCTAAACGTATACCAATTGAGCTCTTGCCGCTCCCCATGAACCCAATCAGAATAATATTTTTTTTCATGCGTTTCCTCCCAGTAACCGTATTTTCTCTCTATGTTCATTTTAGTACAGGCTGAAGCGGCTTATGCCTATTTTTCAAAAGGTTTTGTTTTATGTTTCACGAAACCTCTCGCTTCTTCGATCCAGATGGTCTCCGTTTCATCACCGTGTATTCCAAAAACCGAGAAATTTTGGTCCCCCAAAATTCCTCTTTTTGCAGGGGATCCACTAAAATCGTAAACAAGCCGACTCGATTTGCTCCAAACACATCCGTAAAAATTTGATCGCCCACCATAGCAGCTTGATCCGCCTGAACATTCAAACGTTTTAAAGCCTTTTGGTAACCCTCTTTCCTTGGTTTGCGCGCTCTTTCCACAAAAGGAATTTCCAAGCGATCCGCAATGGTTGCAATGCGTTCTTGATGATTATTCGATAAAATCAGCGCTTGAAAAGATTGATCTTTTAACTTTCTGAACCAATCTTCTATTTCAGGAGAAATCGTCAAACGATTCCAGCCGGTCAGGGTATTGTCTAAATCAAAAATCAATGTCT
>CALXSZ010000197.1 GCA_944391275.1 uncultured Syntrophomonadaceae bacterium | reverse complement strand
TAATGACACAGCGGTGGTGTTGGCTGAGCACATTGCTGGAGACGAATCCTTTTTTGCTCAACTAATGACTTATAAAGCTTTTACCTTGGGAGCGGTGCATACGCGTTTTCAAAATGCTTCTGGACTTCCGGATCCGGAACATTATAGCACGGCGTATGATTTAGCGATTCTGTCTCGTTATCTTCTGGATAATCCAATCTTGGCAGACATTGTTTCGAGTCCCCAAGTGTCTTTTGATCATCCGGGATATTTGGAGAACCAGACGATCCATAACACCAATCCGTTATTAAGTTATTATTCTGGAGCGGATGGAGTGAAAACCGGCACGACGAATGCGGCGGGAAATTGCCTGATTGCTTCTGCGACAAGAGATAATGGATCTTTTATTGCAGTGGTCTTGCATTCTGGAAACCGGGCGGGAGATTGTCAAAAATTGCTGGATTATGGCTTTTCTTTGCAATCCTATGAATTAATCCGTAGCAATGAAACAATTGGGGCGGCTCAAATTCATTTAGATGAAGAGAATCAGGTGGAAGTTTCGCTACTACCAGGGAAGAGTTTATGTATATTGGAAGACAAAACCGGAGATATTACCGTTGAGCGTCGCATGCGTCTAGATGAGCCCATTATAGGACCGGTGAATGCTGGTGAAATCGTTGGGGAAATGGAAATTTGGGTCGATCAGCATTACTTCGATAGTGTGGATGTACGCACGGAGCAGGCGGCGATAAAAGAGAATTGGCTCGATCGAGGAATTACGTGGGTCATGGAACGAATTTATCGTTGGATCGTTCATGTATGGTAATCTCCGATCAAAAAGGGTATAATAAAGAAACAGAAAAGATCGCGAAATAAAATCAAACAGACAGAACAGGAGTTATTATAAATGACACAGAAAATTCAGGTAATATCTTTATCGAATGGGGCGCAGCTTCTGGTAGAAGAGATTCCGACCGTTCGTTCCGTAGCGGCAGGGATTTTTATTCAGGTAGGCTCCCGCAACGAATCCCCTGAGACGTCCGGCGCCAGTCACTTTGTTGAACATATGATTTTTAAAGGGACCGCTCATCACAGCGCTCGTGAAATTGCGGAGCTTTTCGAAAATATTGGCGGGCAGCTCAATGCCTACACAGCCAAAGAATATACCTGCGTATATGGCAGAACCCTCGATGAGGATGTGGATCGCGCGTTAGAACTCATGTTTGAAATGGTTTTTCATTCAACCTTTTCCGAGAATGAATTTTTGACGGAAAAAAAAGTGGTCATGGAAGAAATTCGCATGTACGAAGACACGCCCGATGAATTGGTTCATGATATTTTCAGTCAAAAATTATATGGGAATTTCAGCATGGGACATCCCATTTTGGGAACTTTACAAAATATTTCTGAAATGACACGGGACGACCTATATCAATATTATAAAAAACATTATACAGCGAACAACATGGTTATTGCCATCGCCGGAAACGTTCGGGCTGATTCCATTCGAACGATTGTCGAATCCCACATGCCTTCGGAGGAAATGCCTCATTTGCCTTATGGAGAAGCACAACCAGAAGAAGCATATCAGACGTTTGTTGAATGTGTTCCGAAGCAATTGGAACAAGTCCATATTTGTTTGGGTGTACCCGGAATTTCCTTTATGGATGAACGGCGACATGCCTTAAGCATTATGAATCATGTGTTAGGAGGCGGAATGAGTTCCAGACTTTTCCAGGGCCTGCGAGAGCAGAGGGGTTTGGCTTATTCTGTCTATTCATATACTTCGTGCTATCAAAACGGCGGAGCGGCCGGCATTTATATTGGGACGGGTCAGGATAAAATACCAGAGTTTTTTGCTGCTTTTCATCAGCAAATGGAAGAGTTTATACAGAAAGGGATTACGGATGAAGAACTTTCACGTACCCAGAAAATGTTAAAATCCGGACTTTATATGGGGTTAGAAAGCACAAACAGCCGGATGACCCGCTTGGCGCGTTCCATTATGATGTATGGGAAATATGATGACCCGCAGGAAGTCGTCGAGAAAATTTATGCTGTTAAAAAAGAAGAAGTTCAAAAAATTGCCTGTGAATTATTTGAAAACGTCCCTTTGTCTTTATGCGTCATTGGGGATTCCGCGGTATTGTCTCAAGTTCAGCAGGAATTTGAACATTGGTATAGAAAGTAAATCGTGATGAGGGAGAATGAGAGATGAAAATTCAAGTCATGCGCCTTCATCATAAAGAGCTTCCGTTACCGGCTTATATGACAAAACAAGCCGCCGGCTTAGATCTATTGGCGGCTATTGATGAACCGGTTGAACTAGCGCCGGGGAAAAGAGCGCTTATTCCGACCGGCTTGGCGTTTGCATTGCCGGAAGGGGTAGAAGCCCAAGTTCGTCCTCGCAGTGGGCTAGCCCTAAAATATGGAATTACTCTTCTGAATACGCCTGGAACCATCGATGCGGATTACCGTGGGGAAATCAAAGTTTTAGTCATTAATTTCGGACAAGAAACATATGTTATTCACCAAGGAGAACGGATTGCGCAGGTCGTGTTTGCCCGTGTGGAAAAAGCTGAATGGGTTGAAGTTCAAGTTTTAGATCCAACCAAACGAGCACATGGAGGATTCGGACATACGGGGACAATTTAAGCGCAAGCGCAAGCCAATAAAAATGAGGGTGGAAAGCATGCGTTTAAGCGAATTAATCGGGAAAGAGATTATCAATATTTATGATGGTATGCGCATGGGC
>CALXSZ010000196.1 GCA_944391275.1 uncultured Syntrophomonadaceae bacterium | reverse complement strand
GGCCCATCTTTACGGCTCTTTCCCTGAACAAAGTCATAAACCGGCAACTGAACGCGTTCGCCGTTAAACAATTGTATGAGGTGTTGATTAAACAGCTCCACCTGAAGAGCATCCAGATTCTCAAAGTCATATTCGCCATTTTCATCACGCGGCGTTTGATCCCGATCAATAAAATAATTATCCATCGAAACCGCTACAGGTTTTTTCCCGTTCACACGCAACTGAACAGCCAACCGCTGAGCAAAAGAAGTTTTGCCAGAAGATGAAGGCCCGGCAATCATAATTAATCGAACGCGCGAATCGCTGCAAATCTGATCCGCAATTTGGGCAATTCTTTTTTCATGTAAGGCTTCGCTGACACGAATGAGCCCGTCCATTTTATTCGCTCGAGTCACCTGATTCAACTCCGCAACATTTCTTACGCGCATGGTGCTTGCCCACTGTACGGTATTTTGCAAGATATAATGCAATTTTCTTTGCTCATGAAACGGCGTTAATTCTCCTACGCCCTCTTCCGGCGTTTGCAGCAATAATCCTTTTTCATATTGACTCAATCGGAATTGCTGTGTTATCCCTGTTCGGTCTACAATTTGATACACAAAGTACTCATAATAGCCGTCCAGTTCTACCAGCGTCACAGAGTCCTGCGGATACGTACGCATAAGCGCAGCGCTTTCCGGCTGCCCTTGTTTCTCAAAAATACCCGCAGCCTCTTCAGCAGACATTTCCCACAGATTAAACGGCAAATCTGCCTGAACCATTTCCTGCATCCGGTTCATGAGCAGTTGATCATCTCCCGGATGCGCATTCACGCCATCGAATTCACAAAACACGCCGTTGGAAATCGTATGCTGGATGATCATCCTGCGATCTTTAAACAGATCCCGACTCGCCTTCAATAAGATGAAAATAACGCTTTGCCGATAAATATGATATCCTTCCTGGCTCTTCTGGTCAATCCACGCCAAATTTCCATCTTCCCAAAGTTTTTCTTGCATCATATACGGTTTTCCCTGATTCCAAATCGCTCCCACTGGATGAATCTCAGACGGCTTATCGCTGCATGCCGTCCACAAGGCGCGAACCGTCGTCCCTGGAGCAACCTGGCATTGACGACCATCGGGAAAGGTAATCGTGATCGTCTGACTCATTATTTTCGCCTCCTTCGCTCTCAGATTTATTTCGATCATGGAATCGTTTAAAAAATAAAAAATTAATTTACCGAACCGTTGCATGAAGCGTTTTTTGCAGCTCAACGACAATTTGTTGCATATACTCCGCAATTTCCGTATCGGTTAGCGTACGATCCGGAGCCTGGAAAACAAAGTTCAGTGCTACGCTCTTTTGCCCCGTTTCAACCTGTTCTCCAACATACACGTCAAAAACGCGGCTTTGAATCAAATAAGGCAGGTCTAATTGCCGCACCCTGTTTAAGATTCTGCCAACTTCCATGTCTTCTTTAACTAAAACTGCCAAATCCCGGCTTACCATAGGGAAACGAGAAAACCGCTGCGTCGTCGTCCGGTTATTATACAACGCAAAGAGGTTTTCTAAATTCAATTCAAATACGCAAACGCGATCTTTAAGGCCAAAATTCTTTTGTACATGCGGATGAATTTCCCCAATGACGCCCAAGATTTTTCCTTCCGCACACAATTGGGCGCTGCGCCCGGGATGTAAGCTGGGATAGGCGCCGGTTGGCTCATAGGTTATTTCAACGCCTAAATGCGCAAATAAAACATCCAACACGCCTTTTAAGAAATAAAAATCCAAGGTTCCGTCCAGTTTTAACCAATTTGCTCCCAATTTCCCCGCGATCACGCCGCCTAACGATACTTTTTCCCGCACAACGTTTTCTTCTTGGGTCGGATAAAACACACGGCCAATTTCATATAAAAGGACCGATTCGTTCTGACGCGCTAAATTACGCGCCGCTGCATTTAACAATCCCGGCAAGAGCATCGTTCGCATAACGCTTTGCTCCTCGGAAAGCGGGTTAGCAATTTGAACACAATTTCGATAAGGGCTATCCGGCGTCAGCCTTAAATCATCCCATGATTTCGGATGGATAAAACTATAATTAATCGTTTCCAGCATACTTTGGGACATATATTCCCGGACCTGATCGACAAAACTTTGCCACGGAGTTAACTGTCCAACCGTCGTCTTCCCGGATGGAAGCGTTGCAGGAATCCGATCATACCCATAAATCCGCGCAACTTCTTCAATAAGATCCACTTCCATTTCAATATCTGCGCGCCAAGAAGGCACTTGTACGGAATATCCTCCTTCTGTTGGCGTAACCGTCATCCCCAATCGTTCCAAACAAACGGTGATCTCTTCATCCGACAGTTGCAATCCCAAGAGTTGATTAACTCTAGCCGGGCGTATTTTCACAGTAACGTTTTCCTTCTTCCTCGGATAAGCGTCAAATATTCCGCCAACAACTTCTCCACCAGCCAACTCCTGCAGAAGCCCTGCTGCACGGTTGGACACATAGTCCGCATGGTGGACGTCGCATCCTTTTTCATAGCGAATTGACGATTCACTCCGCAAAGCCAATCGGCGAGAGGTTTTACGCACATTATAGCCATTGAACACAGCGCTTTCCAACAACACATTGACCGTATCGTCATGAATTTCACTGTCCAATCCCCCCATGACGCCCGCTAACGCAACCGCACAGTCCGGTCCATCGCTAATCACCAAATCGTTCGGATCAAGCGCCCGTTCGACGCCATCCAACGTTGTGAATTTTTCCCCGTTTTTGGCTCGGCGTACAATAATTTGCTTCGTTTTTAGGAAATCATAATCAAACGCGTGTAACGGCTGATTCGTCTCAAGCATCACATAGTTTGTAATATCTACGACGTTGTTAATGGGACGAATCCCAGAATGTAGGAGTTTGGTTTGCATCCATTCCGGCGAAGGTCCAATTTTTACATTTTTAATGAGTCGAGCGGTATAACGAGCGCATAAATCCGGTTCTTCAATAGTTACATGGATGTAATCTTCAATTTTCTCATCATTCTCCTGCACGTTCGCCTGGGGCAACGTTAACGCCGCTCCACTAAGCCCCGCGACCTCGTGCGCTACGTTAACCATTCCCAAAATATCCCCACGATTCGGAGTTAAATCGGCCTCGAGAATAAAATCGCCATCCTCTTCTGTCACACGATCGATTTCAATACCGGCCATCGTTAAGCGTTTGGCCAATTCTTGCGCGCTCCAATCTATCGCAATTAGCTCTTTGAGCCAGTTGTAAGAAATCACCATTCTTTATCCCTCCTAAAATTGTTGCAGGAAGCGTTTGTCATTGTCATAGAATAAACGCAGATCATTAATGCCATAACGAAGCATCGCTACACGTTCCACACCCATCCCGAAAGCAAATCCGGTCACTTTTTCAGGATCGTATCCCCCATAAACCAGAACTTTCGGGTTGACCATGCCGGCCCCTAAAATTTCCAGCCATCCGGTTCCTTTGCATACTCGGCATCCTGCGCCTTTGCAATGCACACAAGAAATGTCCATTTCTACACTGGGTTCGGTAAAAGGAAAATAGGACGGACGATAACGCGTTTTTACATCTTCGCCAAAAATTTTCTGTACGAATAACATTAAAATCCCTTTCAGATCGGCAAAACTGATCTTTTCATCCAACATTAACCCTTCAATTTGATGAAACATGGGTGAATGGGT
Source organism: uncultured Syntrophomonadaceae bacterium (assembly GCA_944391275.1). Taxonomy (GTDB): domain Bacteria; phylum Bacillota; class Syntrophomonadia; order Syntrophomonadales; family Syntrophomonadaceae; genus CALXSZ01. The sequence goes on along the minus strand of CALXSZ010000196.1, from coordinate 4,293 downwards.
CGCGTCGTCGTCCTTTCGATAAACTTTTCCGGGCGCAATAATTTTTACGGGAAGATTCGGCGTCATTTTTTCCATCGTACGCACTTGAACAGGGGAGGTCTGCGTTCTAAGAAGCATTTGCTCGTTAATATAAAAGGAATCCTGCATATCGCGGGCGGGATGATTTTTCGGCAAATTTAACGCCTCAAAGTTGTAATAATCCAATTCAATTTCCGGCCCTTCTGTAACGGTAAATCCCATCCCTAAAAAGATTCTCTTGACGTCGTCTGTCACAATCGTCAGCGGATGTTTCGCCCCATAAACCAATGATCTTCCCGGAAGCGTCACATCCATTTTCTCCGCCTGAAGTTTTGCATCCAGCGCTTGCGTTTTCAGCTCCTCCAACTTGGCATCTAGTAAAGATTCAATATCCTTTTTGACTTCATTGCTCCGTTTTCCAACTTTCGCTTTTTCTTCATTACTCAAATCCTTAATCCCACGAAGAATTGCGGTAAGTTCTCCTTTTCGACCCAACAGTTTAACGCGCAAGTCTTGGACTTCTTCCACTTGCTGCATGTGGGTAATTGCAGCCTCCGCCTGTTTCTTAATCCGCTCCAACTTATCCAGCATTTTCCATTTCTCCTTTTTCGCCAATCTCTATGTTATATCTGGCAATGAAAGTTCCGCTTTGCCAAAACGAACAGTATTTTCTTTATTCAATTCCTTATTGTACCACATTTTTTCTCTTTGCCAATGAATTTTCCGGGTAATCTTGAAGAAAAGAAAATGATTCTTTCTGCTTGCTACGCACACAAAAAGAATCATTCACTCCTACGCTATTTTTGCTTCGGCAGACCTTCATTAGATGGGACCCGCCAATTCTCTATAGGGCACTTTTTGTCATGTTCACGAGAAAACATCGGGTTTTCCCAACATTTTCCTTAAAAACGCTTTAAAAAATCAATCAATGCTTCAGCTTTTCCATGATAAGTAGGGTTTTCCGATCCTTTCCCATTATCTAATACAAATTCCTCTAACAAATACGTTTTCATTCCGATACGCGCTGCCGGTAGATCGTCCTGTTTATCATTCCCAATCATCAAGCAGTCCTCCGCTCGAAGTCCTGCCATAGCCGCCGTTTCCGCAAAATAACTGCGATGGGGTTTACACGTATGCATAATTTCGTAGGAAGTTTTGAGTTTAAACGGATAATCGGCGATTCCCGCCCACTTAAGTCGCGCCTCAATGGCAGCAATGGGAAATACCGGCGACGTAGCCAAAACAACCGGAAGACCAGTTTCAAACATGGTTTCGGTTAACGTCTGAGCAAATGGAAAAGTCTGGCAATAATTTTGAAGTCCAGGGAATATTTCTTGGTAAAATTTCTCAAAGAAATCCAGCGCTTCGTCTCTCCGCTCAGCAAAATAAGGTTCCTGAAAAAACGTTTCCTTAAAAACGTTTTCATTGGTTTTTTCCAAATCCTGATTGGTCATCATGGCTTCCGTTCCTTTTAAAACCCGAGCCACCAGGTTGTTTTCTTTTGGTACAAACCCCGTTTTTATCCCAAAATCGTTCATACTTTTTAAATACTTGGGAATAAAATCATTCATGTCAATATTCAGCAACGTACCATCTAAATCAGTTAATATCCCTTTCATGATCTCTCTATCCCCACCTGAAGCTTTCAAATCCCATTATTTCTTATATCCGGTCAACAAATTCCATTCCTGAACCAACTGCAAATTTTTGGCTTCCGCTTCAGCAATGACCGCCTGCATCGCCTCCTGGCGTTCTTCATAAGGTTTCCCCGGAAACGCTCCGGCAGACAATGCTTCAATTTTATAGATCGACGTTGCTTTCTCACGGTCTAATTCAATCTGAATTTTTTCCACCGTAACTCCTGTAAAATATTCTTCCATCAGCGTGGCTAAATCCTCATTTTTTATAATCCCCTTAAAAGGCGGTAACGATTCCATCTCCGTATAATTTTTTTCCTTCAAGCCTAACAAAACGCTCGCAGCTACAACCCCTCCCGGCGCCAACAAACGATTCGCCTCATCCAGCGCCTGGGCCTGATGCGGCATCAGGAAAATTGAAGCGGGGTAAATAATGAGATCAAAAGTTTGTCCCGCATAATATTCGCTCAAAGTTTCCCCATCGCCACATACAAACTTGACGTCCGGAAGATTCTTTTTCGCTTCCTCCAACATTTCTTCGGAGAAATCCAACCCTTCAACCGTCGCATTTGGGAAAAGTTGTTGCAGACGGGCGGTGGAAATCCCTGTCCCGCATCCAACATCCAGAATGTGCAAAGCCTGCGTACGCCATTCGGCCGGTTTCTGAATTTTTTCTACGAGCAGATCGGTCAACTGCAAGAAAAAGTCATATTTTCCCTCCATATCCACATAATGTTCCCGACTTAGATTAAAATTATTGTGTACCGCTTTTTTAAATTTATCCGCAAAATCGCCGCTCATGGGCTTCCCCTCCTGCTTTTATTAAAATTTTCCATTGTTATTTTTTACTTTTATTATACCTTGTAATTCACTCTACGTCAAATTTTCCCATGTGTTCCGTGCGTAAAAAAGCCGTTTCCTGTGCAAACTGTATCTATGAAATTCTTTAGGAAGAACAGGCAGTATTCATGAAGACATGGGAAACAACTTTTAATTGGATTCTTTTATTTTTTATCGGAGGCAGCGCTTATGTGGGATTAGAACTCGCCTGGCGCAGTCGTTCCCACTGGACAATGTTTTTCGCCGGTGGTCTCTGTTTTATTTTACTCATTTTTTTAAATGAAAATCTGACGGGTAAAACGTCGCTATGGTTACGTTGTTTACTTGGCAGTTTGGTGATAACCTCGGTTGAACTCATTACCGGAATCATTGTGAATTGCTGGCTAAATTGGCAAGTTTGGGATTATTCCAACTACCGTTTAAATTTTTTAGGACAAATCAGTTTGATTTATTCAACGCTTTGGTTTTTTCTATCTGCTCCCATTTTTTGGGTCGGTTCCCATTTAAAATTCTATTTGTCTCATTTACCATTACCATCCAAAGATCTCGTTAAAGCCAAAAACCCCCCAAACGTTCCTTAATATTTATGAAACTTTCACACAAACAAGTCACTTTGTTAAATTTACGAAAAAAAATAGTCAAAGCGCCGCTTTTCCGCTACAATAGAAAAGATGAAATCAATCATGGTTATAAACAAGGGAAAGAAGGATGATTTATTTGTACGGCGTCATTGATATTGGTTCGAATACGATGCGGTTTGTCATTTATCGTTTACAGAACGGAATTCTATTTCCAATGTTAAATCAGAAAGTGACCGCTGGACTCGCCAGTTATATTTCTTCTAAAGGGAAAATGAAAGCGGCTGGAATTGCTGAGGCCATCAAAGTCTTACAAGAATTCAAACAAGCGGCAGAGATGATCCATTTGGAGAAATTATGGGTATTTGGCACCGCGCCTTTACGCAATATCTCGAATACCGAAGAAGTTCTGCAAGCCGTCCGGGACGCCTGTGGAATAGAGGTGCGCGTTTTAAGCGGAAAAGAAGAGGCGCTCTTTGATTATTATGGCGCGCTCCATCATGCAGCAATGGAAGACGGTCTCTTGGTTGACGTCGGCGGAGGCAGTACCGAATTGGTTTTTTTCCAAGAAAAAAAAGTGATTTACGCCACATCGCTCCCGATGGGATCTTTAAATTCTTACACATGTTTTATCGAAAATATTATCCCCACTTTAAAAGAACTCGAAAAAATTCGAACGGCGTTCCAAAACCAACTCCAAGTTCTTTCTTATCCTGCGCAGGCGGATACTTCTCGCATTTGTAGTGTCGGCGGTTCCGCCCGTACAATTCTAAAGCTTTACAATACGTTAAATAAAGTAAATAAATATAATTTGCAATACGACAGCGCCTTTCTGGAACAATGTCTTACCTGGTTGAAAAAAGATCCGAATAAATTAAAAAATGCCATTTTGAAATTAGCGCCGGACCGTATTCATACACTATTGCCCGGAATGATGATTTTTTATACGGTCGTAAAATTTTTTAATAGTCAGTCCATTACGACCAGTCTTTGCGGCGTACGGGAAGGATTCCTGTATCATATCTTAAATGAAAATCCACTATAAAAAACGACCATTTTCCCCCTAGATGAACCGTCTAGCTCAATCGCTTTTGGAGACCTCGAAATGGGGACCGCCCCCGAAAAATATCCCTTCTCAGCGATCTCTTCGTTCGAGGACTCCTTTTTGATTCAACCCTTAAATTAGCTTTTCCCTCCAGTTTGTTGTTTAATCCATCTTT
>CALXSZ010000195.1 GCA_944391275.1 uncultured Syntrophomonadaceae bacterium | reverse complement strand
AACGGGTCGGGAAGGGCTGACGCGGATAGTGGGGCATGAGTTGGTAGAGAAGCCGTGTCCGGCGCGTTTTTTGGCGAGTTTGGTGATTTATTATGCGCATCATTGTGATACTTAACAAAGTCTTGGTTTTTTCCAAGGCTTTTTTGTTTATCGCCAAGGATAGTCAAATAAAAATGGATAAACCTTCCGTTTCTATATGAAATTTACCATAAATTTTCTTTTTCATCCAAACAAATTTCCTGGAGATCCAGAGGACAGAAAATCATTCCTGTGGTAAAATAAAAGAAATACCTGAAATTTATTGATTAAGGAGAAAAAAATGAAAATTGGGATATTGGGTGGAACCTTTGATCCCATTCGTAATGGACATCTGTACATTGCCCAGGAAACATTGAAACGTTTTGGTTTGGCGCAAATCTGGTTTATGCCAGCCGCGCAATCGCCGTTTAAACGAACTAGACAAACGTCTCCGTTTGAACAGCGCTTCCAGATGATACGGCAGGCGGTACAAGAAATTCCGGGATGTTTTGCAAGTCCTTTTGAGGGTCTTCGCGGCGGAATTTCTTATACGGTAGATACGTTGCAAGCCTTGCGTCGCTTGCATCCACAAGATCGGTTTTGGTTTATTGTTGGGGCGGACGCCTTTGCGGACTTTTTTCATTGGAAGGAACCGGAAAAAATTTTACAGTTGGTGGAACTGGTTGTCGTTAGCCGGCCGGGATCTGTTGGAATAGAAAACATTCCAATTTCATCCAAATCAGCGTGGGCAAAGCGCGTACACTTCCTTCTCTTACCCGGGATGCATTTATCTTCTACTCAAATACGTCAAAATATTGCAGAAAATAGAACTTACAAACATTTATTGCCTCCTGCGGTGGCGGATTATATCCAACGTAAAGGGTTGTATCAGGAAAACAAACGTTGAAAAGGAAGAAAGATACATTGAACATAACGAAAAAAGAAATGCAAGCGTTGAATCAACATTTACAACAAATTTTAACGCCCAAACGTTATCAGCATTCTTTAGGAGTCGCACAAACGGCCAAAGAACTCGCTATTCACTATGGATGTGATGAAAATCAGGCTTATCTTGCCGGATTGGTGCATGATTATGCGAAAAACATGAAAAAATCGGAGCTCATTGCCATTGCAGAAAGAGAAAATTTAATGACGGATCCGATTGAAAAAGAACTTCCGGAAGTTCTGCATGCGGTGGTTGGGGCTTGGCTGCTGCCGCGAGAAACACCTGTACGCGACCCAGATATTTTACAAGCCGTTGCCCGGCATACGCTGGGGGATTTGCATATGAGCTTGTTGGATAAAATTCTTTTTGTAGCGGATATTATAGAACCTAATCGCCAGACGCCGCATTTGGAAGAAGAACGCAACATGGCTTTTCAAAATTTGGATCAGGCGATTTTGCGTTCGTTGGAATCGACTATTCGATATTGTCTGGAGATTGGCAGACTCTTACATCCCCGATCCATTCTTTTGCGCAACGATTATATTCGGAAATTGAAACCATAGAAAGCAAAAAAGGAGTTAATTTTTTATGGATAAAGAAGAAATCATTCAGGTGGTCTCTGAAACGGTATTTGAAGAAAAAGCCGATGAAGCGTTAGTGTTGGAGGTGGCGGATTTAACGATCCTTGCGGAAGCGTTTGTGCTTGTGACAGGAAGAAACGTCAATCATAACCGTAGCATGGCGGACGCCATTATTGAAAATTTAGCGGAAAAGGGAGAAAAACTTCTTCATAATGACGGTTATGAGGATGGGCGTTGGATTGTGTTGGATTATGGTCATGTGATTGTCCATCTATTCAGGCAGGAAGAACGCGATTACTATAAATTAGAAAAACTATGGGGCGACGCTCCGCAAAAAGTTCTTCAAGCATTTGAAAAAGTCAGAAATGTAAAAAAGGAATAAAAAACGGAATAAAAAAAGAAAGACGATCTGAATGGAAAAATTTAGGAAGTCTTTTTTACAATAAAACAGGAAAGAAACGGACAAAATAGAATTATCAAAACATAAAGGAGTTTAATATATGCGTCCGTTTCACCGCATTTTATCAGGCAGCTTGATGGCGCTGTTGCTGTTAACGATTTGGGTTAGTTCACCTATACGCAGTCACATTCCCCTGGAACCGGGATATTGGATAAGCGTTGGAGAAACACAGGAATGGGGAGATCATCTTCCGGATTGGTTAAAACCTTATTTGTCCTTACAGGTAGAGGGAGATGCTCAGAGCGTTTTTAGTAATAACGTTTCCGGAGCTGTTGCGGTAGGTGAAGAAAATCCTCTACAAATTCAAGCAATACATGCTGGACAAACTCGTGTCAGTTTGATGCTGTGGGAGACCATTCCACTGCAAACCGTTGAGATCGAAGCGGTAGAACCCAAATATCTCATTCCCGGAGGACATTCCATTGGCGTTATGGTCCACTCTGACGGAATTATGGTGGTGGGGTTTGCTGCAATCACCGAAAGAAACGGTCAAAAAATTTGTCCGGCTGGAGAGGCTGGACTAGAAATTGGCGACCGAATTGTGGCGGTTAATGAACAACCGATTGCAAGTGAAGATGAATTATCGGAAGTCATTCATAACACGCAAGGACAAGCGGTTCGTTTAGAAATAGTACGTAATGAAGAGAAAATGTTTTTCGATTTGCAGCCGGTATTTTGTCCGGAAACCAATCGGTTTCGGATCGGGCTTTATGTCCGGGATCAGGTCGCAGGCATTGGAACTCTTAGTTTCTGGGATCCGATAACCCATGCATATGCGGCGTTAGGACATATTATTTTAGACGCCGATACCCGACAAGCCATCGAAGTGGGAGAAGGGCAAATCGTTAGCGCGCCTGTACGTTCGATTCAACCGGGGCTTCCCGGATCTCCTGGTGAAAAAGTGGGGGTATTTCAGGAAGAAGGAGAAATTAATGGAAATATCTTAAAAAATAGTTTGTGTGGTATTTATGGGTTAAATCCTTCTGAGATCCACAATGAATTAAATCAGAATCCAATGGAAGTTGCCTATGGTAGACAGGTTCATGTCGGGAAGGCGGAAATTTTTACCGTTCTAGAAGATGAACAGATTGAGCGTTTTGAGGTGGAAATTATTCGTCTTTATCCTGGACGGACCAATGGGAAAAATATGCTCATTAAAGTGACGGACCCCCGATTGCTGAATGTTACAGGAGGGATTATTCAGGGTATGAGCGGAAGTCCGATTATCCAAGATGGGCGTTTAATTGGGGCGGTAACGCATGTACTTTTAAATGATCCAACGCGGGGATATGGCGTTTTTATGGATCATATCCTGGAAAATATGCCGGTTTTAGATGCATATCAACCATAATTTGGCAAGGACAAAGGAAAGATTCAAAAAAGTTGGAAGAATTTTACCTGAAGAAAGAGGATACTGCAAACTTTGCGTCGAAATTACCAGCAAAGACAAAAAGCAATTCGATTTTTCGAATTGCTTTTCGGAGAATAGGGAGCTTGAATTTTTGTGTAGAAGGTGGTTTTGTATGCAAGAAGAAAAGAGTCGAATCCGGGTGGTCATTGCGGATGATAATCGAGATTTTTGTATCATGCTTCAGGATTATTTGAATGGGCACCCCAGAATGGAGGTAGTTGGAGTCTGCCATAACGGCCTGGAGATTTTAAATACGCTTCCTGCCTTAGGGGCGGACGTCCTTATATTGGATTTAATTATGCCTTATTTGGATGGAATTGGCGTATTGGAAAAATTGAATGAAATGTCTTTGACAAAAAGACCGCATATCATTATTCTAACGGCATTTGCCCAAGAAAGCGTTACACAGCATGCGGTTGAATTAGGGGCGGAATACCTTCTTCTGAAACCGCTTAATTTGCAGATTTTAAGCGACCGCATCCTACACATTGTTGAGGGAGGCGATCGGGAGGCTGCTAAGTCGTCGCGTAATACAACGGTGGTTCCGATACTGCCGTCTGTGTCGGTGGAGAAAGATATTGAAGTCGAGGTAACGCGTATTATCCATGAAGTGGGGATTCCGGCGCATGTAAAAGGATATCAGTATTTGCGGGAAGCGATTATGCTTGTAGCGGATGATATGAACTATTTAGGTGCGGTGACCAAAGAATTATATCC
>CALXSZ010000194.1 GCA_944391275.1 uncultured Syntrophomonadaceae bacterium | reverse complement strand
TTTGCGCTGTTTCTTCCTCTGCAAAAACGGATACAAGCTCCCGAATTGCTTGCTTCACCCTTCTCATGAACAGCCGCCGCTCATTTGTCGCTTATTTTCTTCCTTGAATCTCCCAAAAAACCGGGATAGATCAATCCATCTGAACCGGACTCTGAGTAAATCCCTCCTTTTCTATTCCCCTCCTATTCCTCTCTTATTCCTTTCCTATTCCTCGCTGCACGGGTTTCTGCTTCCGTTCACCGAATTCCAACTATAGCGCGCAAAAAGATCTTCCAGATTGTTTTGCCAACCGCCTGCTTCCGTTCATCCTCGGTCATTTGATGAAAATGGTCCGACTATGGACGCTGAAACGCCAAATGAAAAGACCGACAATAAATATTTTCAATGTCTTCCTGGGTTAACGAAATAATACCGCTTTGACTTTTGGGTGATTGAATCGCCGCCGACGCGAACTGTTTCGCTTCTTCTAAAGAAATCGTTTCTTTCGGGCCCAAAAGCCGATCCATGATGCTGTTCAGCTGAGAAAGATTTTCTAATTGTAATGCGTCCAATATTTCTTGGATGGATGCAGGCTCGTGTTTTTCCACTTTCTCCAGATAGGCGCATAACAAAAGGGCATTGGCTCGTCCATGATCAATATGATGAAAATACGTTAACGGATATCCCATTAAATGGACCGCCGTCGTGCTGGTTTGGGCAATGACAACGCCTCCCAAAAGAGACGTCTGTAATAAAGCGTCGCGATCTTCCAAACTCCACTCACTCGCATCCAAGCGGGATAAGTACGGTTGCAGCATTTTTATCCCTTTCAGCGCCAGTTTTTTACTCCAAACACTCGCACTCTTAGACAGCGCGCTTTCTACCAGATGGGAAAAGGCGTCGAGCGCCGTATGGATGGTTGCCGTACGCGGTAAACGCATCATATATTTTCCATCTAATAGAGCCGCTTGGGGAAATAAACATGGAGCCGCCAAAGACGTTTTCGTTTTTTGCGCGTCGTTGGTCAGTACGCTATATTGCGTAACTTCCGATCCCGTTCCTGCCGTCGTTGGAATACAGATAAGCGGAAGGGTTTTTCCCCTTGGTTGCTGGGTAAACAACTGTGCCTTTGGAATATCTTGACAAGCCAAAAGCGCAATGGCTTTGGCCGCATCCATCGGGGAACCGCCGCCGATCGCAATAATAAAATCCGCTTGAACCTGACGCGCTAGGGCAGCTCCCTCATAGACGCAATCCATTGACGGATTACTCTCAACTTGATCAAAAAGGACATAGGTTTGCTGATTTTGTTTCAAAACCTGCTCTACGTCATCCAAAGCGCCATTTTTTTTAGCCGAAAACCGCCCCGTGACAATCAACGCTTTTTGTCCTTGTTCTCGAAATAAACCGGGCGCCTGTTGTAAAACACAATCCCGTCCAAAAACGATTCTTACTGGTAAATAAAACTGGATACTCTCCATATCCGCTCGCTCCTTATTTTTTCTTACCAAAAAAGAGGGGAATCCCCTCTTTCAATGATAACAAACCGCTATTTTACTTGCTTGCCGTCAATAAAAACTGCTTGAAGACGGTAATCCAAATCGCAAATTAACAGATCCGCGCGTTTACCGACAGCAATCGAACCCGTTTCCTGATCGATTCCCAAAACGCGCGCCGGGGTGAGAGTTGCGGACAAAATCGCGTCTTCCTCGGCCACGCCGCATGCCATCGCTGTGGTTAAGCACGTAAACAACGGAGTCGCCGATCCGGCAATAGTGCCGTCGGCTAAGGTGGCCCGGTTCCCCTGAACAAAGACTTCCTGCCCGCCTAAAAAATATTTCCCATCGGGCATTCCGCAAGCGGACATCGAATCGGAAATCAAACAAATACGGTCGGCGCCAAATAGAGCAAAAGCCGTACGAACCGTCGCCGGGTGCAAATGGACACCGTCGCAAATCAATTCGACCGTTACGTCTTCGTTTTCAGCGGCCGCCCCTACCACGCCTGGTTCACGATGCAAAAACGGTCGCATGGCGTTAAATAAATGGGTGGTATGCCGGGCGCCCGCCTGATAAGCCGCAGCCGCCTGTTCATAATCTGCATCCGTGTGGGCTACCGATACCACGGCTTTTTTTGACATTTCCCGGATAAAATCAATCGCTCCCTCCAATTCTGGAGCCACGCAGACAATCTTTATCATATTTCCCGCCGCCTGATTCACTCGCGCCACCATATCGACGTCCGGCAATCGCAAATGTTCCGCAGCTTGAGCCCCCTTCTTTTTTTCCGAAAAGAAAGGACCCTCCATGGTAATCCCGCAAATCTTCGCACAATCTTCCGGCTCTTCATTCCGTAATTGAACCGCCGTTTTACAAGCCTCTATAATGGCCTCTTCCGGCAATGTCATGGTGGCTGGCGAAAAACGCGTCACGCCATGCTGCGCATGATAGCGGGCAATTTTTTTTAGTCCTTCATAATCGCCGTCCGAAAAATCCGCTCCGGAGTTTCCATGGAAATGCAGATCAATCAGTACTGGAAGTATCTTTTTCTCCGGCACGCACTCGTATT
>CALXSZ010000193.1 GCA_944391275.1 uncultured Syntrophomonadaceae bacterium | reverse complement strand
CCGATACAATCAGATCGATCACACTTTTTCCTTGATTTCGCTGTTTACAATAGATTGCCGTACATTTTTTATATTGTAAAAAACGTTTTTGTGCAATTTGTTCATTGCCATAAACTTTCCAACATCCAACACATTTAAAATTTTGCGCTTGATTTTCAATAAACCCGATAACATCTTCCGGGGGATAACTAAGAAAAAGACCAATTTCATGAGGGAAATTTTGGTAATAATGCAGCCTTCGAATGAGTTGATTAAGATATTGCGAAGACTGTTTTCCGTGATATCCTGTTTCTTGCAACAATTTTTTGGCGGTCGCGTTGGCTAAATCTTCTTTTAAACTGGATGGACGAAATAAATATACTAATACGCGGTTTTGGATGTATTGCAGTGGCACGATACAAAGACCCTTGGGTACAAAAAGTCGATTTAATCGGCGTATTTCCGATAAAAAAGCCTTTTTTGAAATATAAAAGTAAGAAAACAAACTGCCTGTTTTGATACCTGCTAACGTGGGTGCACAATGGCGAATAAGAATATCTTCTAGCATAATCCCCTCCATGTGGATGAGATTGGTTGACGGAAATAAAAACGCAAGGACACAAACTCCTTTCCTACAAAGAGTTAGATAAAACTAACCGAAAAGCTATTTTTTCGCGCCCATCGGACGCGAATAGTGGCAACCTCTCTATGAAAATAGATGAAATCGTTTTTTTTCGTAGACCTCTTCTTCTATATTCAGCACAGTATAGCCGATTGAGGCAAGAGTTTGACGCAGGGATGTTTCATCAATTTCATTTTCCGCAATTATTTCGGTTTTCCCTTTTCGATGGGAAGAATTTACCTTTTTCACTGTGAAGTTTTTTCGTATCAGATCATTGATATGCGCTTCACACATATTGCAGGACATTCCTTCGATGAATAAAGTGATTTTCACCATGCACATCTTTCCCTCCTTTGTTATAGGATAACTATGAAGTGAACAAATTAATTTTTCGTCTGGTTATCACGATGTAAAAGAATAAACCAACTGATGAATCAACATTCCTTTTCCGTTAAAGAAGACGAACTACTATGTAGTTTAATACATCTAACTGGATGTGTCAATCGATATCGTGATCTTTTGTTGGATTGAAATCATCCTTGAACTATGTTAATTTAAAAGTACATTGGGGAAAAGAAACGAATTTGGAGGGGAAATATGAATGACCTATTTAAAGTGATCATTGGAATCAGTATTCCATTTCTGGGAACAATTCTGGGAGCGGGCATGGTCTTTTTTTTACAAGAGGAGATCAAATCCCGAGGGCAAAAATTGTTGCTGGGTTTTGCGGCTGGTGTGATGATTGCGGCTTCTATTTGGTCTTTACTCATACCCGCTATGGATTTTGTTGAACAGTCTGGCGGGGTTGTTTGGGTGCCGACGGTTATAGGTTTCTTAGCCGGCGTAACGTTCTTGTTGGTGTTAGATACATTTATTCCACATTTACATGTACATTCTCAGACGCCAGAAGGCAGGCCCAGTCGCCTTAGAAAGTCTATGATGATGGTATTAGCTGTAACGTTGCATAATATTCCGGAAGGAATGGCAGTAGGCGTGGTATTTTATGGAATGCTTTCAGGCGGCGATGTTATTACTACTGCAGGAGCTTTTGCTTTAGCAATTGGGATTGCGATTCAAAATTTCCCGGAAGGAGCGCTAGTATCCATGCCGTTGTTGGGAACGGGGATTAGTAAAAAAAGAGCGTTTCGTTATGGTTTTTTATCGGGAGTAGTAGAACCGATTGGAGCCGTGTTGACCATTTTGTTTGCTTCTACCGTTACCTCTATTTTACCATATATATTATCTTTTGCAGCAGGAGCAATGATTTATGTCGTGGTAGAAGAATTGATTCCAGAGTCACAAGCTGGCGAACATAGCAATATTGGGACGATCGGAACAGCGTTGGGATTTGCACTTATGATGTTTTTAGACGTCGCATTAGGGTAATCCATTAAGACTATGTCGCGCATTGGGTAAAAAATCAAAAAAGGGGATCGAAGACCGATCCCCTTTTTTTTAAATCCATTTACGATGCCGGAAATACAAAAGCATCCCTGCCGCCAAACCCAACATACTTAGTAGAATTACCCAAACGATGTGAGGATAACTTTGCCCCGGAATCAGAACGTTCATACCGAAAAAACCTGTGATTACGGTTAAAGGCATCATAATAATTGAAATAACCGTCAGAATTGTAATTATTTCGCTGGTCCGTCCGGAAATGACCGAGTGATACGTTTCAAATGCACTATTTATTAGATCTCGATACGTATTCACCGTATCCAATAAGCTATTTAAATGGTCTGCCAGATCCAGAAAATATGGAACGTTATCATCTTGAATAAAGAAAGAATAACGACCTCGGATATTGGAAAAAATGTTACGTTGAGGAATTAAAACTTTACGAATTAAAATCAACGTTTGTTTCAAAGCGAGAATTTCCTCTGTAACTTCCGTCCCGTGATAAACAAAAATATTATCTTCGACGTCATCGATCCGTTCTCCGATGCTTTCTAATATGGGAAAAGATTCGTCTACAATGGTATCGACAATATTATAAAGCAAATGTTCCGCGCCGTGTTCCATATAGCGGACGCTGCTACGGCAAACGCGCGCAATGGTACCGACAGCGGCAAGTGGAACGGTATGAATGGTTACGATATAATTACTTCCCAAAAAAACGTCCAACTCGATACTGGTAATTTCATCTTCCGTAGCGTCTTCGTCGTAACGAATTGCATGAAAAACAAAAAAATGATAATCATCATATTCATCCACCTTCGCCCGTGGACTCTGCTGAAGGCAATCTTCCAAAGCTAACGGATGGAAGTCGAAAATGTTTCCAATGTAATTTAATTCATATTCTGTACAATTATACATGTCAATCCAGAGTAAATTGTTTGGATTACTTAATAAATCATCTTTTTCCAATAAATCAATATCGTGATACATTAAATTCTCGTCATGGTTGTACAGATAGGTTTTGATCACAACGCTTTCCCCCCTGTCCTGAGGGCACGTCAAAGGAATTCTCCGTGGTTACGATGGCCCTCCCCAGAATGTTGTTGAATAAAAAAATACGATCGACTTGGATCCGGTACAGGTTCCATGAAATAACCACCACCTTCAAAATTTTTAAAATAGGAAGACAATCATACAAAATGATCTTTTCCGTTTCTGGGAAAAATTATGCTTTGATTACAGGCGACAGATAAGAAACATCGCCAACTCCTTCCTTTCCTTCCTTACTATACGTTTATGGAGGGCAATTTGTCAACCATTGTAAAAAGACGAAATGAGAAAAAAGAACAAATAATTTTTGTTTAATTTATAAAAAATCTTGGTTTTACAAAGTGAAATAGGATAAACATCCAAACGCGGGGTAAGATAAAAAGAGATAAAGAGTGAACGGAAAGGAATTTTTCTCTATATGCGTCGCACGAACGTTATAACTTTGTTGATTGGACTTTTGCTACCGGTAGGAATTTTTCATGCAGCTATTCATATATGGAAGCTTCCGGTTATGCAGACGCCGGAGCTTTCAATGGTTTACGATGCAAACGGACAAGTCATACAAGCCCTTTCCGAACGAAACGATCAAACTATTTCCCGAGCAGAGATAGCGGATGCTTTTGTCCAAGCGGTTGTAGCCATAGAAGACCGGCGTTTTTATAAGCATCATGGCATTGATCCTATTGGAATCTTGCGAGCGGCGACAAAAAATATTTTGAACGGAAAAATCGTGGAAGGGGGCAGTACCATCACACAGCAAACCGCTAAGATGCTTTTTTTAAGTAATGAACAAACTTTTAAGCGAAAGATTCTCGATATGGTCTATGCCTTACAGATGGAAAGAAAATACTCCAAAGATGAGATTCTCACGATGTATTGTAATGCCGCCTATTTTGGACATGGCGCATATGGCGTTGAAACGGCGGCTCATACGTATTTTGCTAAGAGCGCCAAAGATTTAACTCTTCCGGAAGCAGCTCTACTGGCTGGACTGTTGCAATCTCCCAGCTATTATGATCCCTATATTCATCCTGAACAGGCGGAAAATCGGCAAAAAGAAGTTTTGGAAAGTATGTATCAAGCCGAAATGATTACTGCGGAAGAAAAAGAACAGGCTCAACAAACGCCTCTAAATTATCAGATGTCTGCAAGTTTGTCGGGCGATGCGCCTTGGGCCATGGACCAAATCCGGGAAGCTCTGATAGAGAAATATGGGCGGGAACGTATTTATCAAGGCGGACTCCAAATTTATACAACATTGGATCTTACGATGCAACGTGCGGCGAACCGGGCTGTTCAGGAAAATATGCAGAATTATGACTCGGATTTACAAGTAGCGCTTGTTGCGATGGAGCCGGGAACAGGGTATATTCGAGCGATGGTCGGTGGGAGAGATTATCGATCTTCTGCGTATAATCGAGTCTATGCGAAAAGACAACCGGGGTCTACGTACAAGCCGTTTATTTATTCTTTAGCCATTGAACAGGGCTTTACACAGGCGGATCAAATCCAATGCGTCAAGCGTAGTTATACCTTGGAAGATGGACAGATTTATACTCCCGAAGATTATGGCGATATTCCCTATCATAATCGCTTGATGACAATTCGAGAGGCGGTTATGCGATCAGATAATGTGGTAGCTGTTTATCTACATTCCTTGTTGGATCCGCAAAAGAGTGCGCCTTATATCAAGGCGTTTGGGTTTGAAGAAACACGTCCGGTCTTGTCCGGTGCATTGGGATCGGTCGAAAGCAGTCCGATGGAAATGGCTGCGGGTTACAGCGTTTTTGCCAGCGGTGGAATCTATGCGGAACCGACTTTGATTGTAAAAGTCGTGGATCAGAATGGAAATGTTTTAGAGGAGCATCAACCGCAGACACACCAAGTCATTGATCAAAAAGTAGCTTATGTTGTGACGTATTTATTAAAAAGCGTTATGATTTCTCCAGGGACCGGTGCTCATCTGAAAGCGACGATTGGACGAGAAGTCGCTGGGAAAACGGGAACGACCGATGATTTT
>CALXSZ010000192.1 GCA_944391275.1 uncultured Syntrophomonadaceae bacterium | reverse complement strand
ATTAACAACAACATAATGATCAATGTGAGTTTATAATAAATTGACCACCTCATCGCACGCTGCTTCAGGCCCTGCACTCGCGTTCACCGCGTTAATTTGCTCCGTTACGCCTTTTTCGGTGGTAATCTTCGTATCCCGCGGAATTGAAATCATGGCAACCTGCTGATTTTCCACGTCTACAGATAACAAGATCATCGTATCGCTCCGCGAGTTCTCGTTTGGATTCCGCGCATCCACTCCCATCAAAAGGATATTGATCGCTTCTCCGTCTAAAATGGCTTGTCCGTCGTCATCGGCATTTTTTTGCATATTTTTCAACGCATCCGCTTCTTGGCTTCCCGGATCGGCGTCAAGGAACATCGAAAACACCGGTAGCGAGGCCAAAGAAGATAAAGATAACGAATCCCATGTAATGTCCCCGCTAGCGATGCCTTTTCCTAAAGCTCTCCCCCCTATAAACAAGCTACAAGCTACAATTGAACAGAAAAAAATCTTTAACGCCGTTCGAAAACGCGACGCTTTTTTTGCTTTTTTCACTTTTCCTTCTCCTTTATCCGCATTTAATCCTTTATTGATTGCTTGATGATCGGCTATTTCTCTTGTTCCAATTCTTCCTGTACGCTCGCCCATTCTTCCATCTTTTCATCTAAAGCGGTACAAATGGCCTGATAGGCTTGAGCCATGTTCGCATAATCCTCTGCTAGCAACTGCGTTTGGGATTGGTTCATTTGCTGTTCCCATTGCATCTTATCTTTTTCCAGCTGTTCGATTTCGTTCTCAAGCGCTTGATTTCTTCGTTCTAATTTTTTTTGCTTACGCTGTTGATCTTTTTGTTGTTCCCTCTGTTTGGCGGCGCTTCTTTCTTTTATACGTCCGTTAGCCGAATTTTCTTGCTCCGCCTTATTCTTCCGTTGTTCAATTTTTTCACGATAATAGCTATAATTTCCGACGAAACTGGCCAGCTTCCCATTTTCAAAGACGATTACGCGCGTTGCAATTTGATCGATAAAGTACCGATCATGCGAAACAAACAACAGCGTACCCGGAAATTCCTGCAAAATCTTTTCCATAATTTCCCGACTTTCCAAATCCAGATGATTGGTTGGCTCGTCCAGCATAAGAAAATTCGCCCCGGTCAGCATGATCTTCAGCAAAGCCAATCGGCCTTTCTCCCCGCCGCTTAAGGTATGAACCTCCTTAAAAACATCGTCTTCAGAAAATAACATACTCCCCAGACAATTTCTCACTTCTACGTCGTCTAAATCAAAATTCCGACTGATCTCCTGAAACAACGTCCAATCGTCATGTAAATCTTCAAATTCCTGAGAAAACCAAGCGATTTCCACCCGACTGCCTAATTTAAAGTTTCCAGAATCCGGCGTTAATTTCCCGGCTAAAATTTTCAGCAACGTACTTTTTCCACAGCCATTCGGCCCAATCAGCGCGACTTTCTCTCCTTTGCGTATGTCTAACCCCACATCCTGAAGAACCGGTCGTCCTTTCTGATAGGCTTTCCCAATCTTTTCAGCCGTCAAAACCTCTTGTCCGCTCTCCTGATTCATCTCCATATGCTTGCGCCGAATTTGTTTCTCTTCCTGAGGCGATTCCAGGCGGATCAAACGATCCAATTGGGAGGCTCGTCCACGAGCTTGTTTAGATTTAATCCCTGCTTGATATCGTTGAATATAGGCTTCGGTTTTTTGAATATACGCTTGCTGTTTTTCCCACGCCCGTTGCAGGGAGTAATCCGCCAATTTTCTTTGCTGTAAATAGGATGAATAATTCCCTTGATAAGTTTTCAAATTTCCTCGCCGAATTTCCCATATGCCACTGGCTACCCGTTCAACCAGTCTCCGGTCATGTGAAACAAAAAGCAGCGTCCCCGCATAAGAACTTAAGTAACCCTCCAACCATTCCACCGCTTGAATATCCAAATGATTGGTCGGCTCATCCAAAATCAAAATATCCGGTTCCTGTATAAGGGTACATGCCAAACGCAGCCGCGTTTTTTGTCCGCCGCTCAAGTTTTCCGCTAATAACGGAAAGTCCTTCTCTTCAAATCCCAACCCAAGCAAAACTTTACGCGCTTGCGCTTCACATAAATAACCGCCTTCTCGTTCATACTCATCGGCCAAACGCGCATACCGTTCCAAAAGCTGCTCCAAATCGCCTTCCGCTTGGGCAATTTGTTCTTCTAAAGCATGGATCGTCGCCCGTTTCTGTAAGAGCGATTCAAAACTTTGCATCGCGACGTCCCATAGCGTCTTCCCCTGAAGTTCCGATTGAAATTGCTTGAGATAACCAATTTTTAACCCGGAAGCTTGGGAAATTTCTCCACTATCGGCCTCTACTTCTTTCGTCAGACACCGTAATAAAGTACTTTTCCCGCTGCCATTCACTCCCAGCAGTGCAATTTTTTCTCGTTCTTTCAGGGTTGCCTGGACATTCTTAAAAACGGTATGTCCTCCAAAGGATTTTTCAAGTCCTTTTATCTGTAAAACAATCATAACGGGTTCCTCTCCAGTTCATCCATGTCGCGTTTTATTATACCTTGAATGGTATATAAAGGAAAGAGAGGGATGAAAAAAACATCGTTTTTCCATCCCCACAAAAGAATATATGCTTTCACTTTTCGTGCGTTTTTATTTTTTTTCTTTGGTTTTCACAACCAAAACCGGACATTTCGCGTAATGCAGAACTTTCGTACTCACGCTGCCTAACAACAATCCTTTTAACTGGCTATTCCCGCGACTCCCCATGATGATCAAATCACAGTTATTCGCATTGGCGTAATCGCAAATGCTGGAAGCCGGATCGCCCATAACCACTTTTTTGGTAATCGTAACATCCGCCGGTTTGATGACTTCACAGGTTTCATCAATAATAGAATCTCCGTATTCCTGCGCCATCACATTCCAGTTTTCTACATTCCCTACGGTCATGCCCATATCAATGGTCCCAGCGACAAACGTCGGTTCGATATTTAGAACAACCAATTCTTTTACCAAACCGCGTTCAATATAATTGTTCGCCATTCTAGCCGCTTCCAGTGATTCTTCGGATCCATCGGTGGCAATTAAAATTTTTTCAAACATTTTCCTCACTCCTATACAAGATTTTTTCATTTTATCAAGCTTTTACAATTAAAACAGGGCATTCAGCATATTGTAGGACTTTTATGCTCACGCTGCCTAACAACAATCCTTTTAACTGACTGTTCCCGCGGCTCCCCATAATGATCAAATCGCACTGATGTTCTTTGGCATACGCACTAAGCACGTTTGCAGCATCTCCTAAAACGACTTTTCTTACCAAGGTAACGGGATGCGTGAGTTCTTTTACCGTTTCATCTAGAATTTTCTCTCCATATTCTTTGGTTAAAGCATTCAAATCTTCTACCCGATTCAAGGCCATTTCAAAATGAACGTTTAAAAAATTGGGAGCAACATTCAAAACATGAATTTCCTTGGCTAATCCATTGACCGCATAAAGATTCGCCATTTTCGCCGCAGCCAAAGATTCTTTCGACCCGTCTGTCGCAACTAAAACTCTTTGTAGCATCATCTCTCCCTCCCTTGTTTGTTGTTGATCAACAACGACTTTTCGTTGGATTTCCCTTTTCCATTTTATTATAACAAATTCCTCCTTTTCCCGAAACAGATTTTTATTTGCGAAATATTTATTTACCTTCTATAATAAATGCAGATCCCTTATATTTTAAAACAAATCGAAAGGAGCGCTTAATCATGGCTTTCAATGCATTTGCTCATTTGCCGAAGTTTGTTTACGTTTCCGACGTCACTACGCGTGACGGCTATCAAAATGAAGAAAAATACATTCATCCAGACGCCAAAATGTACGTGCTGGATAAGCTAGCGGAAGCCGGTTTTAAAAGGATTGAAGTAACCAATTATGGAAACCCGAAGAGAATGCCGCAATTGCGGGATGCACATGAACTGATGAAGCGGGTTCAACGAGATAAGGGCATTGAATATACGGTCGTTACTATGACGGAACGCGCTGTAACCGACGCGATCAAAGACAAAGAAGCCGGTTTCGGTCCGGACCGCATCTCTTTTACCATTTCCACGAGTGAAAAACACAACAAAGTCAACGCAGGCCGCACCCATGCCGATACTTGGCCAGCACTGGAAAAATGGTGCCAAATGGCCAAGGACGCAGGAATCAAATTTTCCGTTACGGTTAGTACGATCTGGGGCTGTCCCTTTTTAGGGAAAATGGACCCGAAAATCGCCGTTGATTTTACCAAACGTCTGCTGGATATGGGCGTGGATGATGTTTGCCATGCCGATCACGACGGTCAAGGCACACCCGATAAAATTTACGATTATTTTT
>CALXSZ010000191.1 GCA_944391275.1 uncultured Syntrophomonadaceae bacterium | reverse complement strand
GTATGAACGCTTTTTCCGATTGAGGAAGAGGGGATCAACTGGAACCGTTTCCAAAGCGCCTATCCGGAATAAATGTTTCAACGTATGATACCATACACGTCTTCAAAGTAAGAACAAAGATGATTGTTTTAAATCTAAAAATAGCGGCGGGTGCAGTTAAGAAGAACGGGAGAAAAGTTTTTTTAAACCTTCCAGGGCGTCGTCGTTGTATTCCACTTCCTTTGAAAAAAGCTGTGCGAAACGGAGCCGATCTGAAAAATTGGGGCAGTTGGCAGTCGAATCATATTCGGCCAGGGACAGCGCCTGAATGATTTGCACGAACCAAACGGTTAAACGAATCTTTTCCTTCGGACAATGGTCAAAAATGGACGATAAATAATAACGGAATAAAAAATAAACGGCAAGTTGCTCATATTCAATCATTCGATCCCCCAATCTATTTTCAAACCGCGCTTGTAGGGCTTGTTGTTTAGGAAGCGGAGATTGGAGAAAATGTTGTGTTTTTTTCAATAAAAGCGGCCATTCGGGGGAAAGGGATTCCTGTTTCATGAAAAAAGAGACGATCTTTAAAAGTTCTGTGCAATCAGCCAGTTTTCCGGCGCCTTCGGCAGTCAGCAGCGCTTGAAGGCGCGTATTTAACGGGTATTGACGGTTTTGCAACAGCGAAAATAGTTCCGTGCGGCGAACCAATAACCGTTGCAAACATTCCGGCAGTGGAAGGGACGGCTCTTTTTCGGGGATTTGTTTCAGAAGAAAACGAGCTGGTTCTTTCGGCGTTAAAATCAAGCGAGCGGCTTCTTCGCAACATAAACCCAATCCGGTTTCCATCCAATTGCCGTATTCAAATGTAAAACGGGGGTGTTCATCGCAGACGTCACATAACGCTTGTTCGCCAAAACGGAGGATGATTTCGCACTGGTGGGAGGAAGTAAGAAACGGGCAGCGTCCTTTTTGCAAAATAAAATGACGATTTTGGGGTTCGTCTGCGATACAATGGCGGAAACGCTCGCCCCATTCGCCTGGAGCGTTACGATATACTTCCCAAGTGGCGTCGTCCACCTGGATTTCCCAACCCACGCAGCAGTTATCCTGGCATTTTTCAGCGGAACAGGAGAAATATTCATAATAATCCGGTAATAAATAGTACATACAATCTTTCCTCCGTACTTCAAATTGAATACGAATTTATGACGTCATCCAATTGCTTCGATCCAGAAGAAAGTTTTCAGGAAACCGCGTACAGGTAATTGATGCCATAGATGCTTACGCAGAATAGGATAAACATATAAAGCCCGTATTTCCAGTTCCAACCGAAAATAAAAAAAAACGTATCCTTGTGCATAAAACCGGCAATTAAAATACTCACCGTCGCTGAACTGGAAAGAAAGATGCTTAACGTCCAACCGGAAGTTAAAATGAAGGTTAGGGCCAAGGGGGTAAGCCCGTAAGCTTCAGGCGCAATGGCGCTTCCTAAGACAATAACGGGGATCATGGCATGAATCCCGACGATGGATAATAGAACGATAACGCCTAATGCCAGAATAATAAACGGAAGCGCGTGCCCGCCGGTTAATTGGGAGAGCAGAGAAGGAATAAAGTCGACGGCATGGGAATAATCAAAAGCGGTCGTTAAAAAGCCGGCTCCCGCGAATAAGGCAATTTCGGAGTTCATATTCGGAAGTCCCTTTTTTAAGTAATTTTCTTTAAATTCTTTCTGATAGACGTCCATGCGTTTGATGACTTTCATCCACAAAAGAGGGAAAAAGAGACCGGCAATCGATACCACATTGATCGTATTCAATCCGGTGATTCCGGAAAACAAAATGATGAAACCTAAAATAAGTCCCCACCATAGCGCCAATTCTTTCAATTTTTTTCGGTCCTGCGCGGCTAAGACGCCCAGTTTACTAAACAGAGAGCCGGACGTTTTCGGGGTGGGAGCATCTTGGGGCTTTTCTTGCAGACGGTTAAAAAGATAAGAAGAAAGCAAAGCAACAAAACTAATTAATAATGCAAAAGGGAAATAATCCACCCATTTTGCGCCGGTCATCTCCAAAGGAAGGGCAACGGCGGCGAAGGTTGGACCCCAAAAAACGGAAAGCGCATAACCGCGGGCGATCGAGGTACATAATAACCGGTAGTCCGGCTGCTGTTTTTGTTGCAATCCGATCGTTAACATGAGAGGAATGGTTGCGACGTTCAAAATGACGCCCACTAAAGCGCTTAAAGAGGAAATGAACATGGAAAAACTACTCTTGCGTTCGAGGAATAAAGCTAAAAAGTTCTGTAACGCTTGATTGTATCCGCCTTTGCTCAAAGGAATATTCATCAGAGGCGTTATGGCGAACATGACGATCATATAAATATTTCGATTTATTCCATCCATCCAAACGGTTAAAGGCGCATGATGCGTAACGAGCAGCACGATACTTACGCCGAATAGTAAGTAGCCAATGATGCGCGAAACCCCGCGGATTTGAAAAAGGGACAGGCAAAGAACCATGCAGACCAGCCAGAAACAGACGTCTTGAAGCAAACGACTTTTAAAAATTAAATTCAGTAAAAAGAATCCGCAAAGCGCCAAGGTCATACCGCTTTTGCACTGCAATAAAAATTCTATGGGGCGCCTTTTCATGAAAACACGACCTTTCTCTTACAAACGGGAATCTTAAAAATTGAAGTAACGATTTTTCCCGAATTTTTAGACCCTTTAGATTATAGAAAAGAATAAAAGGATGGTCAAATATCAAATTGCCGATAATAAATAGGGTAAAACCTATCAATTTGTTAAAAATTTGTCTATTTACCGATACGATTTGTAGAAGATTCTCAAAATAGAAGAAGTAAGCAATGTGGAATAGCTTGAAAAAGGAAAAGAGGCAAGCCAAAAGTTTCTATGTAATGAAAAGCACTGGAAAAGGAAAAAGTATGATAAAAAACTGGGATATAGGGAAAAAATATGTTATCATAGGGAAAATGCTATAAATCTTCAGTGGGTTTGGGTAAATGCGTTCAGGAAAGGAGCGAGCAAGATGAATTCACGGCAAATGGAGTATGTGTTAGCGGTTGCAGAGGAACACAGTTTCTCGAAAGCGGCGAAACGTTTGGTGATTGCGCAGCCGTCGCTGAGTCAATATATTCAGAATGTAGAAAAAGAACTGGGAATTTCACTCTTTGACCGCGCGACCAATCCCTTGCAGTTGACCCAGGCGGGAGAAGTCTACGTGAAAACCGCGCGGGAAATCCTCGATTTAGAGTTGCAGATGCACCAACAATTGGCAGATTTAGAAAACTTGAAAACAGGGCGGATGCGTTTAGGGGTATCTCCTTATATCAGCAGTTACCTCATGCCCAGTGTTTTTGCGCGATTCTACAAACAATTTCCCGGAGTTGACATTGATTTAACG
>CALXSZ010000190.1 GCA_944391275.1 uncultured Syntrophomonadaceae bacterium | reverse complement strand
CATCATCATACAAATGGCCAAAAACATCTTCATTTTTTTCATTTTGATTTTTTTCATTTTCATTTCCTCCTAATTTTCTTTTCGGGCGCTCTGCGCCGCATGATATTTTTTTAATTCGTCAAATGCTTCCGTCAGCATCGTTTGTGTAATCGGATAAGGATTGTGGTCAATATCCGGCATTTTCAATATCTGCGGAATGACGTCGCGCAAATATCTTTCATCCATCTCAATATCTTCTAAACATGTGGGGAGGTGTACGCTTTGATTGAATTGATAGATCTGTTGGAACTTTTCAAATTGCCGATCCACAAGCAGCAAAATCAAAACCCCGAACGCAACCACTTCTCCATGCAGGTGATTCTGTTCAATTTTCCATTCCGGAAAACTTGTCAGCGCATAAAATACCGCATGAGCCAATCCCGTGTTATAATCAATGCTGTGCTCCTTGGTTACCAAAGTAGAAACAAGGGCAGTTGTAACAATAATTGCCAGCGCCGTTTGTTCAAAAGCCTCGGACGGAATATGCCGCCGTTGATCACGCAACGCCTGTTCTCCGTAGTGCAAGAGCGGTTCCAAACACATGACGCTCATCGCAACGCCTAAAGCAATGTAATGCGGAAGGTTTTCTCCACGGGAAGAAATGGTCGCTTCAAAATACTTGGCATACGTGTCCCCGAGTCCGGCCCACATATACCGTTCAGGACTACAAACCAATATTTGGGTATCGATAAACGTATGCCGAGCCGGCCTTTCAAAGAAAAACGGTTCCTGAAACATTCCTTGGGAATCATACATAATGGATACCGCCGTACATGCCGCGCAAGTAGAAGCAATCGTCGGGAAGGCAAACATGGGGCGTTCCACTTTCTCCGCTAAACATTTTCCCGTATCCAATGCCTTTCCACCTCCGACGGCAAAAATCATATCGGCAAGTTGTACAGCTTGTAATTTTTTAAGCCTCTCAACATTTTCATAACTGCATTCACCGCCGTACCACACAAAATCCAAAATTTCAATTGTCCCTTCTGTCGCTGCGGCAAGCTTCTCTCGAACAGCTGCGATGGCTTTTTTCCCGCCAATCACAACGGCCTTTTTCCCATAAGGCGAGCAAATGGCAGGAATTTTTTGGTATACTTGCGTACCAATGGAGTAGGCTGGAAAATAGACGGAATAATCGTTCATTCTGTTTCCTCCCGATCAAAAGATACAATCGATACAATATCGGATTGATATTTCTGCATGAGAGCGACATGTCGTGGATGACGCAGATAAACTTGCAGATCCTCGGGCGCTGATAAATCTATTTGAATCATTAAATCCATATTTTGATCTCTTTCTATGCAATTTCGCCACAAATGCACGGATAAAATTCGATCCTTTAGTTCCTGCTGAATTTCAGCGTAGCCCATATGAATCGTTCGCAGTACATTTTCATTGAATTTTCCAGGATAAAACTTCATCAATACCAAATGCACCATTTTTTTCACTCCTTTTTCAACCGAAAAATAAAATAGCTAAAAAAAAACCCGCCCTCACAAAGGACGAGTTTCACACCCATGGTACCACCTTTTTTCAGACTGCCGAAGCAATCCACTCAAACGAAAATGCCAACACATTCTCTGCCCTTAACGCGAGCACACGGTCAAGATACTGAGCCCAAACCGGCCGTTCCCCTTTCCCTCAGCGGGCCATTTGCCATCTCGCCTTCTACGGGGCTCTCAGCTCCCCCCGCTCTCTGTGAGCGCGCCAATGGTTTAACTTCCGCCTCATCGGTTTAAAATATGAAAATAATTATAATGATCTTTTTCCATATGTCAAGTCTTTTTTTCTTTTATCCTCTTTTTACGCTCCTTCGATCAAACACGGAAGATATTCAAACGTCTATGGGTACTGTCCAAAGCAATTGCCAATTTTCCCGATTCGATCTCTTAAAAATCAAACGCCAGACAATTTGTTCGGGCAGTTCAAAACAACATGTCAAACAAATAGCGTAAACTTTTGGATAGACCTCCTGGATTCCTTCTGCTTCCATTCGTTTCCATTCTTCAGGTGAATACGCTCTTGCTTCCGGTATATTTTACCCATCTAAAAAACCTGAATCGCATCGGTTTCCATTGGAATTCCCTATTCCATGTTCATCCCGTTCGACTGAGCTACGTGGATACAATGTGCTCATCCCGCCCTTTCCAACGGAAATTTAGCAAAATTAATTTCTCCTTTTTGAAACGTTCATAAACTCTGGGGAAGTTTTTCCAAAAGCCTTTTTGGGATAGACCCGCCACTTTTTATCAATGGTTCGTATCACTTTTTCCTTTGCCTTCTTTCTCGTTATCAGAATAAAAATTTTTAAAAAAAACTTACATGAAAAAAATTTTTCTATTATAATAACCGTGTTGTGCAGCAGAAAGCGTAAGTCCAAACGACTTACTCTTTCTGCTTTTTTATTTTTGTAAATTTTTTGAATAGGTGGGTAAAAATGATGAATGAAAAAAAACAGTATGTTCGAGCGGTTGCAACCGTTTTGGCCATTTTCGCGCTCGGTCAGATTCCGGGAAGCATCGATGCAGCAATTGCCAAAATCGCCGAGGCTTTCTCTTTAACGTCCTCGTCAGCTTTATACGTAACAACCGTAGCTTCGTTAACGAGCGTCTTCTTTGGACTCTTGATCGGTTGGATCGCCGGTAGAAAACTTACTTACCGTACAATCATTTTGTTATGCGCTTCCATCGAAGTCATTGGAGCGCTACTTCCTTTTTGGTGTAAAAATTTTTCCGTCATTCTGCTCGTTCGTGCCTGCTTTGGAATCGGGGGAATGATGAGTCTGGAAAATACGATGGCCACTTTATTGATTCCGATTGAAAAGCGCCCGCGTATTTTAGGTTTCGCTATGTTTTGCGGTTTCGGCTCCAACTGTTTGCTCCAATGGGTCGGTGGCCTATTGGCCGATATTGCATGGAACTATGTGTTTTTAACGCACCTTTTCCTGCTCATTCCTTTTACCATCCTTTGGATTTGCTGCCCTAAAATCGCTTTGGAAAAAACCGCTTCGCAGTCGACCGATCTGGAGACGGATTCTTTAGAAAAACTTCCCAAGTTATCCATTGGGATCGCTTTTGTGATGATGATTATTGGCGTCTTAATTGCTCCGCTACTCATTGGTTGCTCTTTTTTGAGCGCCCAAATTATCGATTCAGCTACTGTAGCGGGTCTCGTTGCGGTGTGTTTTTCGGTTGGTTGTATGTCCGGTGGACTTTTGTATCCCGTCTTATATCAACGTTTTCAACGACGTTCATTAACTATATTTTTTATCCTCACTGCAATTGGTTCGTTAGGATGTGCTTTAACTCGAAACATCGGCGGGTTATGTGGATTCATTTTTATGAGTGGAATCGGTTTTTCTCTCACACAGTCTTGTTTGATGATGCTAGTCGGTTTTATCACTCCACCTAAAAAAATTGCCATCGCTTCAGCGCTCTTTATGGCCATGTTTAATTTAGGGATGTTTGGTTCAGGCCTCTTTGAACATGGGGTAGGAATCATCACAGGCGACGCTTTATATTTTCCTCTTTATATTGGTACAGCCGTTTTCCTATTTTTTGCCGTTCTCTTCTTCATCCGCAGTCCCTTTCCGCAAAATCAGACTGTGTATGAAAAAAACCATAACCCATCAAACGAACAGGAAACGTTTTGTTCCAGTCCCATTCAAACGGACCAAGCATAAAAATGTATAATTTAAACGAGCAAACAGCGTACGCCGAAAAGCGGGTAGGACGCAACCCAGTTCCTGCCCGCTTTTTACGATTTCAATAACAATATCCGGCGATTTTATAATCGTATCGTCCGGTTATTTGTGATAAAATAATTCTATCCTCAAAAGAAACGATCCAATCAGTAGGAGGTATAAGGATTGTATTTCAAATATGGCCGTACTGAAATAGAATACTTGAAAGAGAAAGATAAAATTTTAGGCACAATCATCGATCAAGTCGGCCATGTTGATCGCGAAGTCGATACCGATTTATTTTCATCCGTGGTTCATCATATTATCGGACAGCAAATATCGACAAAAGCGCAGGCCACGATTTGGCAGCGAATGAAAGACGAACTCCAAGAAATTCACGCAGAAAGTATTTCTGCAACGGATATTTCCAAATTGCAATCTTTTGGAATGACCTTTCGTAAAGCTGAATATATCAAAGATTTTGCGGATAAGGTGCAAAGGAAAGAATTTGACTTGCAAAGGGTTTCCCAGTTACCAGATGCAGAAGCCGTCCAAGAACTGGTGTCGCTTAAGGGCGTCGGCGTTTGGACGGCGGAAATGATTTTATTGTTCTGTTTGCAGCGGCCGGATATTTTTAGCTTTGATGATCTGGCGATCCAGCGTGGGCTGCGTATGGTTTATCACCACAGGAAAATTGACCGAAAACGGTTTGAAAAATATCGCAGACGGTTTAGTCCTTACGGCAGTGTTGCAAGTCTCTATCTCTGGGCCGTATCCGGCGGGGTTCTTCCGGATATGAAAGATTACGCGCCAAAGAAAGCCATTCCTCGTGAAACAACGAAAACCAGTAAACGCCGTAAAAAGCAAGAATAAGTCTTTGCCGCCTCACTCATTCTATGCTGCGGCAAAATTCATAAAACGAGCGTTTCGCATGGAGGTCTAATGATGCAGTATATAAGTTATTATAATTCCCCCCTTGGCAATATTCTTTTAGCGGCCGATCCTATGGGCTTAACAGGGATATGGTTTGAAGGGCAAAAATATTTTGCGCAAACGCTGGATAAAGAACATGTAGAAAAGGAAATTCCTTTTTTTTCGGAAGCCAAACGCTGGCTTGACGTTTATTTTACGGGAAACGAACCGGACTTTACGGTACCGCTCCATTTAACTGGAACGGCCTTTCAAAAAGAAGTGTGGGCGATCCTCCTTTCCATTCCTTATGGCCAGACCATGACCTACGGCGAGATTGCCAAACAAATCGCTGCCCAGAGAGGTTTCCCGCGAATGTCCGCTCAGGCCGTGGGCGGCGCCGTTGGACATAATGCGATCAGTATTATCGTGCCTTGTCACCGGGTTGTAGGCGCAAACGGGAACTTAACCGGATATGCGGGCGGCATCGAAAAAAAAGTTCAGTTGTTAACCTTGGAAAAAGTCGATACGACGTCCCTCTTCATTCCAAGAAAAGGAACTGCGCTATAAACGTCTTAATCGAAAACATTGATCGCCTTTGGCCATATTGCACAACTCAGAAACAAACAACGCAGAAAACCATTACGTTTTTTGCGTTGTTTCAATATCCAGACGCCAGTTTGTGAAATATTTGCTGAAATTTGTGCCGACGGACATCCTTTTTTTATAACATGACAAGACCAAGTATGTTTGTATGCAACATGCGCTCCGTTGTTGACCGGAAACGACGTGAACGGAATCCACCTTCCTCCAAAAGCGCCCGTTTTTTCTTCACAAAAATCCTTCCATAGTTAATCTTCTGCTAAAAGCATCCGGTCATTATTGAGTTCTTCTCCAACGGAAATCTTAAATTTCTGCAATAAGTCTTCCGTTGTCAAACGTTTTTTTTCATCGCCCTTTACGTCAAAAATAATCTGCCCATCATTCATCATAATTAAGCGGTTGCCCATCTGGAGCGCATCCTTCATGTTATGCGTCACCATAAGCGCGGTTAA
Organism: uncultured Syntrophomonadaceae bacterium; assembly: GCA_944391275.1. Classification (GTDB taxonomy): domain Bacteria; phylum Bacillota; class Syntrophomonadia; order Syntrophomonadales; family Syntrophomonadaceae; genus CALXSZ01. The sequence goes on along the minus strand of CALXSZ010000190.1, from coordinate 65 downwards.
ATGATCCCGCTGAACAATTTCTTCGGTTAAGGTAAGAACTTTTTGAGCAGTTTTCGGGTCCAATG
>CALXSZ010000189.1 GCA_944391275.1 uncultured Syntrophomonadaceae bacterium | reverse complement strand
TTATTGTCTATTTTTGACTTAATTATGGCGCGCGGCCGGTTAGCGTACAAAATGAATGCGTATTGCCCCGTATTGAACCAGGAAGGAATCACGGAACTTTTTCATGCTAGGCATCCTTTGTTAGGAGAGCGTGCAGTTCCCATTGATATAGAATTGGGAAAAAATTTTGATATATTGGTGATTACAGGCCCGAATACGGGCGGAAAAACCGTCGTTTTAAAGACGATTGGACTTTTGTCGTTGATGGCAATGAGTGGATTGTTTATCCCGGCCAGAGAAAAAAGTCAAATTGCCATGTTTGACCGTATTTGTGTGGATATTGGGGACGAACAAAGTATTGAGCAGTCTTTGAGTACTTTTTCTAGCCATATGAAAAATGTTGTGGAGATTCTAAACGAAGTGACGTCGCGTTCTTTGGTCCTTTTTGATGAATTAGGGGCTGGAACCGATCCAGCTGAAGGAGCGGCATTAGGACAAGCGATTTTAGAAAATTTATCGCAACGGCACGTGCATGCGGTTGTAACAACTCATCAAAGTGAGTTAAAAACGTTTGCTTATCAAAATCCACGTGTAGAAAATGCTTGTGTAGAATTTGACCGTGAAACTCTGCGACCGACCTATCAAGTTACGATTGGAATCCCAGGACAAAGCAATGCGTTGGCAATCGTAGCAACTTTAGGTATGAGTCAAAAGATTTTGGATCGTGCACAGGAACTATTACCTCAGCATGAAGTAGAAATCGGGGAAATGTTGAATCGTGTGAAGGCCAAACAACAGGAATATGAGAAGAAATTGGTTTTTTTAGAACGGCAAACGGCTGAACTGCAAGAAACGCAGGAGAAAATACGGCAAGATAAGGAGAAACTGGAACAAGAACGACAAAATATTATCCATAAAGCGCGCCTGGAAGCGCAAGCCTATTTACATGAAATTCGTGAGCAGGCGGATGAGGCGGTCGATGAAATTCGCCGGGCGGTTAAAAAGAATACCCAAAACCCGAAATGGCATGAAATTGAGAAAAGCCGTCAGAAATTAAAAAAGATTGAGATCCAGCCGGAATGGCAGGTTGTTCAGGACGTGCATCATGCGCTGCAAGTGGGCGATTCGGTTCAATTATTAGATTTAGGACAGCGCGGAGAAGTGGTTGAAGTTTTTCCAGAGAAAAAAGAAGCGAGAGTACAAATTGGCGTTATGTACTTTAATGTAGCCATGAATCGCTTACAAGTTTTGGAACCGGTCAAACCGAAAGCGGAACGTAGTCTGATGACGGATTATTTAAAAAAAGTGCAGACGATTTCACCAGAAATTGATATTCGTGGGGAAAACGCAGATGATGGAATTTTCCTATTGGAGAAGTACATTAATGATGCTCTTTTAGCCGGTTTAGAAAGCATTCGTATCATTCATGGAAAAGGAACAGGCGCTCTGCGGGCGGCTATCCGCGCATACCTGAAAGGGATGAATTGCATCAAGAGTTTCCGTGACGGAACGATCGAAGAAGGGGGATTTGGCGTAACGGTCGCTTATTTAAAATAAAAAATAATTGGGGAAGGAGGAGAGAAGATGCCGCGCATCGAAGGGGCGATTTTTGATTTGGATGGGACATTGTTGGATTCTATGGATATTTGGGATGGATTCGGTGAAAGGTATTTAACGCTTTGTGGAATCAAAGCTCGGCCAGATCTGGAAAAAATTATTCATAAATTAAGTATCTGGGAAGCGGCAGCCTATTTTCGAGAAGAATATCAAGTGCCAAAATCAGAAGAAAAAATTGTGCAAGAAATTAATCAGATGATTGAAAAGGCGTATTTATACACGATAAAAGCCAAAAAAGGCGCGTCAGAATTTTTACACAGATTAGCCAATCAGAAGGTAAAAATGTGCATAGCGACTGCCACCGATCGTTATCAAGTAGAAGCGGCTTTGAAAAGAGAAGGATTGCGATCGTTATTTGAGGAAATTTATACATGTAGCGAGGTGGGTGAAGGGAAGCAAAGTCCCAAAATTTATTTACAAGCTTGGCAAAATTTACAAACTCCCAAAGAGCATACGTGGGTTTTTGAGGATATGCTTTATGCAACGAAAACGGCTTCGTCGGCAGGATTTCCAGTGATTGTAGTACAGGATGAAAAATCTTTGGCGGATGAGGAGCAGTTAAGAAAAATAGCGGTAAAATATGTAACCGATTATTCCGAACTGAACGACTTTTTTACTTTTGTCAAATAATAAGAAGGAGAGAGGATCTTGCAACGAAATCAAATATCCAAAAAATGGGTACCGTGGATCGTTCTTTTAGTGATTTTGGCAGCCATTTTGGCCCTTACTTCCTATTATGTAGATTATCTTTGGTACCATTCCGTTGAATATACACAGGTTTTTGTGAAAACTTTATTGAGCAAAATCGCAACCGGCATTGGAATTTTTGCACTGGTCTTTGTGATTTTACGCCTTAACGCCTGGGTAACCGTCAAAAAAACGAAGAACGCACCCAGTCGGGAAAGGTGGGTTTTAGATGAGGAGACGGGCAACGCTCGGATGATGCAGGTTCCCAATTTACTTGCTTCCATGTTGAATGGGAAATATTCTTCATGGATTATTACAGGAATTTGCGTTGTATTGGCTCTGCTGATCAGCGTGGGAATGAGCAGTCAGTGGCTTTTAGTGCAGCAATTTTTCCACCAAGTGGATTTTGGAATAACGGATCCCTTGTTTCATCATGATGTTCGTTTTTATTTTTTTAGTCTTCCTTTTTTAAAAATTCTTTACGAACTAATTTTTTTAACCGTTGTGGTTGGTTTGATTTTTTCAGCGTTATTGTATTCGGCAGCCGGTATA
>CALXSZ010000188.1 GCA_944391275.1 uncultured Syntrophomonadaceae bacterium | reverse complement strand
TTGCCAAACACGTACCATTTGTCCACGTTAGAATTTTTTTTTTTTTTTTTTCTTCTTTATGCGCGCTCGTTGATGCAGTCACGTGCTACCTCCACATCATCAAAATGCAAAACCTGATTTTTGACTAATTGATAAGTTTCATGTCCTTTCCCGGCAATCATGATTAAATCCCCAGCTTGGGCCATTTCAATCGCTTTTTTGATCGCTTGTTTCCGATCCGCCATTACTTCATAATTCGATTTTTTAATTCCTACTAAAATTTGCCGAATTATCTCTTCGGGTTCCTCACTGCGCGGGTTATCTGAAGTCACAATCACATAATCACTATATTCAGAAGCGATTGCGCCCATGAGCGGACGTTTGGTATGGTCCCGGTCTCCGCCACATCCAAATACGGTAATCAAGCGGTTTTTCGCTAGTTTTCTTCCAGTTTTAAGAATATTTTCCAAACCATCCGGCGTATGTGCATAATCCACAATCACCATGTAATTTTGTCCTTCATTAACGGATTGAAATCTTCCCGGAACCCCTCGGATATTTTTCAAAGCTTCCCGAATGACCTCCGGTGGGACATTTTCACACAAGGCGCTGGCAATGGCTCCTAGCGCATTATGCACATTAAAATCTCCAACCAGCGTCATATGGACGGGATATTTTTTCCCTTTCCAGCAATAGACAAAAGAAGTCCCTGAAGCATCCATGTGCAAATCTTCTATATACAAGTCTGCTCCTGGATGGAGGGAACAAGTAACAACAGGAGCTTGGGCAGCTTTAATAAATGCCGAAGCAGCCGGATCATCTACATTTACAATACAGACATTTCCCCGTTCCGGTTGAATCATTTGAAATAGTTTGCATTTTGCTTCCAAATAAGCTTCCATCGTATGATGATAGTCTAGATGATCTTGGGTTAGATTCGTAAAAATTGCCTGATGATAGGACAATCCATCTACTCTGTCTAAACTTAATGCATGAGAAGATACTTCCATTACTACATATTCTGCCTGATGTTGACAGCATAAAGCTAAAAATTTTTCGATATCCGGCGCTTCTGGAGTGGTACGAGCAGCATCCGCTTCGATTTCATCTATTCTTGTATGAATGGTTCCCATAATCCCCGTCTTTTTTCCCCAATGTTCCAAGATAGAACGAATAAGCCAAGTTGTTGTCGTTTTGCCATTCGTGCCCGTAACACCAATGAGTTTCAGTCTTTGAGAAGGATATCCATAGAACGCAGCAGCGACTTGCGCCATGGCCTTCCGTGTATCAGGGACCATCGCTACGGCTATATCAGCGGGAACTTCTACGGCTTTTTCTGCCAGAATTGCTGTTGCGCCTTGGGTAATCGCTTGGGGAATAAACTGGTGTCCGTCGGAATGGAGTCCTACGATGCAAATAAAGAGATCGCCTGGTTTCACGTGTCTAGAATCAAAAGCAATTCCTGTAACGATACAGTCTTCATCCATTTTTTTCCGATACTTGCAAGAAGTTTCTTTTAGAATTTCCGCTAATCTTGCCATTCTTCTTTCACCTCATTTGAAAGTCACTGCTTCCGTTCAATCATTTTATGGGCTGCTTGCTTCTTCAGGAAGATCTTCTACATCTTCTACATCTTCTACATTCTCCTCAATTATGGAATCATTTCCCTGTACAACCGTTTCTTCATCCTTAACTCCTTCAAATTTAACTTTTATGGTCTGCCCACTTCCAACAATTTGCCCGGCCTGGGGAGACTGTTCAACCACGGTTCCGGAGCCTTCCGCACTTAAATGTAAGCCCAGTTGAGCTAGAATATCCGCAGTCTCCCGCTTCGTTTTTCCGTATAAATCCGGAACCGTAATATTTCCACTTTCCATCTCTTGAGCACGTGAAATAGTCGAAATTTTGACATAGCTGCCGATACCCTGTTTCGTATTGGCTCGCGGAGTTTGCTCCCAAACAACATCGCCTTCCCCTTCTTGTGAAACCATAAATCCTCGGCTTTCCAAAAGCGCTTTCGCTTCATCCGTGGATAAATTAACCACATTCGGAACGAGTACTTCTTCTTGCTCCTCCTCTTGTAACAATAAAAGTTCCTCATCCATGGGTTCTTCTAAATAACGCAAGCTATCTCGAAAAATTTCCCGCACGCCAGGCGCCGCCACCCAGGAACCGTAAATCAGATCTCCTTTAGGAGAATCCACGACGATCAGGCAAACTAATTTGGGATCGTCGATCGGCGCTACACCGACGAAAGAAACGATATAATCGTTTTCTTCATAGCCGCCCCCCTCTTTAATTTTTTGGGCGGTTCCGGTTTTCCCCCCTACTCGATATCCTTCCAACTGTGCATTTTTCCCCGATCCATACAACACTTCATTTTCCAAAATCTGCAAGGTTTGCTGAGCGGCCTCCGTCGAAATAACCTGGGAAACAACCTCCGGCTGAATCTCTTCCAGAACATTTCCTTCTTGATCGGTAATCTGTTTGACTAAATGAGGTCGATATAATGTTCCTCCATTCGCAACAGCCGATACCGCGCTAATTAATTGGATCGGGGTTACCGCATTTGCCTGCCCCATCGCCATAATTCCAAGATCCAAGTCGGTAGCTTGTTCTCTATTGACTAGGATGCCCTGACCTTCTCCCGGTAAATCAATTCCACTTGTTTTTCCAAATCCAAATTTTTCTAAATAATCAAAATAACGGTCTTTATTGAGCATTAAACCTAAAGTAATAAATCCACCATTACAGGAATTTTCAAAGATTTGACTTAAATTTTGATGTCCATGCGCCTTATATTGCGCGCACTTAATGGTATGAGAGCCTATCCGGATGGTTCCTGGGCAATCATAACTAAAATTATTCATATCGGCAACGCCACTATCTAACGCCATTGCTAACGTGATGGTTTTCATGGTCGAGCCCGGTTCATAAATATCATTTACCGCAAAGTTTCTTCGGTTT
>CALXSZ010000187.1 GCA_944391275.1 uncultured Syntrophomonadaceae bacterium | reverse complement strand
CTACACGACGCTCTTCCGATCTGCTTTGTTCCAGGTAAAAACCACGTCGTCAAAAAGCGCACAGGAATAGGCAGGTACTGCATCTGCAATACCTGCCTCCTTTAGTTTCAAAAAAATCCTCGTGCGGACTCGCCTAAAATACTTGGACTTTTCTATATTCTATCTCGCTTTGCCCTCTCACTCCGCTTTTGCATTAGCCTGAACCATCAAATCGCAAATTCGATTGGAAAAAGCAACCGGATCATCAATGGAAAATCCCTCAATCAATAAAGCTTGATCATACAAAAGTCCCGCATAATCCGCTACAGAAGCCGGATCTTTTTCGTAGACTTTTTGCAATGCAGCAAAAACCGGATGTTCTCCGTTTAACTCCAACACTTTATCCGCTTTAATCATGTCTTTTTCCGCTCCCGGATAAGCATTCAGCACCCTTTCCATTTCCATAGAAATTCCTCCGTCACTGCTTAGGCAAACCGGATGGCTTTTAAGCCGCGCGGAAACGCGGACGTCTTTTACTTGATCCTTCAAAGCTTCTTTAAGCGCGTCCAACAAATCTTTGTTTTCAGCGGTTTTTTCTTCTATTTCCTTCTTTTCATCTTCGCTTTCTAATTCCAAACTGCCGCTGTTCACGGATTTAAATTCTTTCCCATCAAAGTCATGCATCATTTGAATGGCAAATTCGTCCACATCATCCGTCATATACAAAATCTCGTAGCCCTTTTCCTGAACTCTTTCATTTTGCGGCATCTGATCCAGTTTAACAATACTTTCTCCGGCTGCATAATAAATATATTTTTGATCCTCTTTCATGCGGCTAACATATTCTTCTAATGTAACCATTTTTTTCTCACTGGAAGAATAATATAAAAGCAAATCCTGTAATTTATCTTTATCCGCCCCATAATTTCCATAAACGCCATATTTTAATTGAAGGCCAAAATGTTTAAAAAATGTTTCATATTTTTCTCGGTCATCTTTCAACATTTTAACCAATTCCGATTTGATTTTTTTCTCTAAGTTCTTTGCAATCGCTTTTAATTGACGATCATGCTGTAGCATTTCTCGGGAAATGTTTAAAGATAGATCTTGGGAGTCGACCAACCCTCGGACAAAACGGAAATATTCCGGCAGCAGATCCGGACATTTGTCCATAATAAACACCCCGCTGCTATATAGTTGCAATCCCTTTTCATAATCCCGCGTATAAAAATTATAGGGCGTTTCAGAAGGGATAAAAAGCAGCGCCGTGTAGGTCAACGCTCCTTCCACATTGGTATGGATCACCGATAGCGGCTCTTTGAAATCCATAAATTTTTCTTGATAAAAATGGTTATAATCTTCTGCTGTAATGTCGTTTTTCGGACGTTTCCAAATCGGAACCATGCTATTGAGCGTTTCAACTTCCGTATAAGTCTCGTATTCCGGATTCTTCTCGTCCGAACCTTCTTTCAGGCGTGTTTTTTCGACTTCCATCTGGATGGGATAACGAATATAATCGGAATATTTCTTCACCAATTCCCGCAACCGGTACGTTTGCAAAAATTCATCGTAATTTTCTTCATCCGTGTTATCTTTGAGGGATAAAATCAGTTCCGTTCCGACCGTTTCTTTTGGATATTCTTCGATGGTATAACCATCCGCTCCATCGGATTCCCATTTATATCCCGTTTCCTCTTTAAAAGAACGCGTGAGAACCGTCACTTTTTTACTAACCATAAAAGCCGAATAAAAACCAACGCCAAATTGCCCAATGACGTCAATTTCATCTCCGCTTTTTTCTTTATCCTGTTCATTTTTAAATAACAAAGATCCGCTGTGAGCAATGGTTCCCAAATTATGTTCCAATTCCTCCCGCGTCATGCCGATTCCGTTATCACGAAGCTTTAAAACCCGCTGCGGTTTGTCCACTTCCAACTCAATTTTAAATTCATTGCGGTTATAATGGACGTTCTCGTCGGTTAACGCCAAATAATACAAACGATCAATCGCATCGCTCGCATTCGAGATCAATTCTCTTAAAAAGATTTCTTTATGCGTATAGATGGAATGAATCATCAAATCCAAAAGCCTTTTTGACTCCGCTTGAAATTGTTGTTTTTCCATGTATCTCACCTTCATTTTGTTTTCCTTTTGTTAGCACTCAACATTATTGAGTGCTAACACGGAAAGTATAACACGTCCTCTTGAAAAAGGCAAGAAATTTTCCATTCTTTTTTCAAAAATCACTCATTTTTTATTGAACATCCGCAAAGTTTTTTAAAATGCCATGCGTTGAAGATAAGTACGCATGGATCGATAAATCTTTTTCTTGAACATCTATTGTAATGCATCCATCTTGATCGCTTCTAAGCAAATAAATATGCTTTTCTTCCAGTGCATCGACCACTTCAGGAGCCGGATGTCCATACATATTATTCGGTTTACACTGGACAACCGCCAAAGTCGGGTGGATCGCTTCATAAAAAGCGGAACTGTACGAATAACGGCTTCCATGATGAGGAACTTGTACTAATGTAACCGGTTTCACATACGGCGTATCAAGCAAATTTTCTAATGTTTCCGCTCCGGCATCTCCCGTAATTAAAAATGAAAAATCCTGATAAGCAACGTACAAAATGACAGATTCCTCATTGGAACTTTCTCCGCTTTGCGAAGCGATCGAAGCTTGCCTTGCTGGGGGATTCCAAATTTCTACTGTCATATTTTGTTCCGGATGCCAGGATTGTCCCGCATGAACATACCAAATATTGCCATTATTTCGCCAAACCGATTGAATCAGCGTATCATAGGCTTCTGTTTGCTGTAAACTAGCCGGCAAAACCAGATTCTTGACCGGTATTTCCCGAGCCGTTTCTTCCAATCCTTTTAAATGATCCGTATCCGGATGCGTACTAACCATCCAATCAATCCCTTGAATTCCTTGTCGATGAAGCCAAGGAATGACCACCCGTTCGCCCATTTCAGAATATTCGCTCCCGCCTCCGTCGATCATCCATTGTTCACCAGTTGGTGTCTGAACCAATAAGCAGTTGCCTTGCCCTACATCTAAAAAAGTTAAATGAAAATTCCCATCAACTTTTTGGTGAGGGGAAAACATTGCTAACCAAACGCTGAACGCTCCCACCACACATATTTTGTTTATTTTTGAAAAAAATAGGGATTTTCCGGGGAAAAATGCGAAAAATAAAAAGGAATAGTATAAAATCAAAAAATAAATGGGTGGCTGTGGCGTCCACAAATAGCTTCCATAGCACTGGCTTACCCAATTTACTAGAGCACATACCATTTTCAAAAGTCCATCCGCGGGATACAAAAAAATGGCTCCGACAAAAAGTCCAAATGAAGAAAATAAAAAGCCTAAGAGCCCCAATAGTATAACGAACGCCCCAATCCAAACAACCATAGGGTTCACCCAAAAGGACGATACTGAAAATAGTTGAAAATAATACATACTGAGCGGTAAAAGAGCCATTTCTACAGAAATCGGTAATAAAAAGGCTTTTATCAGTGAATTTTCCCAAGGAACAATTTGTTCGATTTTTGGTAATAAATATAAAATTCCCCAAACAGCAGAAAAAGATAACTGAAAAGAAATACTGAACAATTCGACGGGGTTGTAAAGTAGAATAACTATCCCGGTTAATCCCAATACATCTAGGCCGTTCTTTTCTCTTCCCCATTGAAGCGCTAAAAGTGCAAACCCCGCCATCCACACAGCTCGTTGGACGGTTACGGGCCAACCGGTTAAAAATCCATAGCCTAATAATACGAATACCTGTATAATGCGTTTTTTCCCTTTTCCAATCGAAAAAAGGCTTAAAAAGAACTCTGTAAAAAGCAAAATAAATCCGACATGAAGACCCGATACCGATAAAAGATGAACCGTCCCCGTTTTTTGAAACGCTTCATACTCTTCATCTGGAATATGATCGGTGATCCCTAATATCATTCCTAATAAAATAGCGGATTGCTCAGGCGAAAGCAACCGTTCAACATCTTGAATTCGTTGACTCTTCCATCTTTCCAAGAAGGAAGCTTCTTTTGTATTCGGCTGAATCACCTGAATGCGATCGGCCTCATAAATCGACGCCGTATAATAAATCTGTTGATCCGCCAGATATTGCCGGTAATTAAACTCGCCTGGATTTCGACGTCCCTGAGGTACGCCCACTTTCCCAGTCACCTGTCTGACGTCCCCTCCTCGCACGTTTAGCGC
>CALXSZ010000186.1 GCA_944391275.1 uncultured Syntrophomonadaceae bacterium | reverse complement strand
AAATCAAGAGGGGACTCCCGATAATAGCGGTAACGGCCAACGGAATAACTTCCGTTGCGTAAAGCACTAAAATAATCAGCATCAGAATCAAACCTGTTGCAGCAGGACTCATAATTATTCCTCCCTTTTGTTTAAATTAAACGATACGCGATTCTACTCTCTCCCTTCTGTTTTCTCCTAAACCTACATCTGTCTTGCTTTAGAAAACGGCCGGACATTCTCCTATACGAAAAAACCCTTTTCAAATGTCCGGTCGTTTAAACAGCCTCTCCTACTCGTTATTCGAGTCTTATTTTGCCAGTCTTTGTTGTCTTCTTTGCTCTCTGGCTTTCTTTTCTGCCGCGCGAGCCGCAGCCGCTTGTTGTCTTTTTTCAACGCTTCTTGCAAAAGCGCTTCCCACATGCACCATGATCTGCAAGAACGCCATAACGATAAATACTGCGATAATTCCCGAAGCCGCAGCGTATACACCTAAATCCATCTCTTTCTCTCCTCCTTCATCAAAAATTTTTAGATGTTTTCCCCTTTAAATTGGTTCCAACCATCTATTTGTAACCGCTCTTATTGTCGTAAATCTACTTGAATTTCTTTTAAATTCTTTGTGATTTTTTTATTATTTATTCATAAACTTTTTTAAATTTATATGGGTTTTTGTTTATTTTTCTAGGGAATATTTTAATTTTATTTTCATGTTATTTGCCTTTTCCTTGAATGCTTCCCTCTTTTTCGCCTTTTTATGGATAGGTCCTCTCTACAAAACCAAACCTCCTTTTTTATCCAAAAGGATTTTCTGTAAAAAATTGCTCCCCAGCGTTTGTATTTTTCAAACCGTTTGTCCTTTTTGTTCATTAACCGTAGAACTTTTCCAAAGCGCTTTTCTTGTTTCAACAGCTAAACTTTCCCTGTGCGCTGAAAAAAATCTTGTCTTTCTCCTATATATGTAAATGAAACATAAAAAAATCGCGTGTGAGCCCCCACCGAAAGGTTTATGGGATTCAAAAAATGGGGCGCCCCATCTATAAATTGTTTCTGCCGGGGTTTTGCCGCCAACGGCTCACAGGATAACGGACAAACGTTCTTTCACTTATTGCGCTCAAGGAAGCGATTTTTCCCGGAAGCCGCAGAAGATCCTGTCTGAATGCCGCTTTGCAATTCAACCGAATGCTAGGATGCAAACAAAAAACAACCGTTCGGCTGCATAAAACCAGATGTTTTACGAAGCTAAGAGGTTGTTTTTAGCCCTAAAATACGATTTTATTGTTTTTAATGTTCCTCTTGCAAAGTGAGCTGCACGGAAAACTCCTGTCCAGCGCGATAGAAAGTCACCTCCAGTGTATTCCCAACTTGATGCTGCTTTAAGATCTGATTGACGTCATAATTGGCGCGAATTTCCTGTCCATCCAGCGTTAAGATAATATCGCCCGGCTGAATCCCAGCTTCTTCCGCGCTGCTCCCGCTCTCTACTTCTTGAATCAGCAGTCCGGCCGGCATTTGATACACGCGACTAGCCAGATCGCTGATTTCGGTTCCGCTCATCCCAGTAGTCGGCCGATCTTTGACATACCCGTATTCCATCAAAGATTCCAAGATCGGATAAGCTTCATTAATTGGAATAGCAAAACCCAGTCCTTCCACTTGATCGCTGGCAATTTTTGCCGTATTAATACCAATAACTTCGCCGTTCATGTTTAAAAGCGGTCCTCCGCTGTTTCCCGGGTTAATCGCCGCGTCGGTCTGCAATAACGAATCCGGCATATTTTCTAAACCGATCTGCCGGTTAATTCCACTAATAATCCCAGCGGTAACGCTTCCGGCAAAATTCGATCCCAAGGGGTTGCCAATTGCAATGACGGCATCCCCAGGCATAAGATCATCGGAATCGCCAAGCATAACCGGCGTTAAATCGTCCAATTCAATTTTGATAACGGCTAAATCGTTCTGTTCATCTCCTGCAATATACGTTCCATCCGCCGTCCTGCCATCGGATAAAGAAACCTCGATGAGCGCGTCCGAACGTGTTACGCATATCTCCACAACATGATAATTGGTCGCAATGTAGCCTTCATAATTCATAATAAACCCGGACCCCGAAACTTCTTCTCCGGCCGTCTGCCAAACAAAACCTCCCCGTACACTTTGGGTCGGCGGGACCGTAATTTTAATTCCTACGACGGATGGACTAACGGTTGCGACAATATTGCGTAAGGACGTTTCTTCGGAAGAAAACAGCGCAACCTTCTGCATATCGCCCACTACGCCCGAAGTTTGTTGCAAAGCCTGCACGCTTTGCTCTAACGCAGCGATTTTTCCTCCGTAATATCCGGATAACGTAACAGCGGTCGAAACCACTCCTATCATGATCGCCGTTAAAAGGACGCAGCCTACGGCGAGTCGGCTGTTCCGTTTAATTTTATTTGAACGGCGCGCGCAGCGTTTTCCGGATGGATTTTGGCTAAGATCACACGCGACTTGTTCCTGCGCGTCCCCCAATTGTTCTTCCGCTCGGTTTTCCTGCATGCCCCGGTTGAATGGTTCTTCTTTATTCATGGTGTCTTCTGTCATCTCTTGATCATTTAATTGCGTTTTATTGACTTCTTTTTCCGTATATAAAAAACTTTTATCATTTGCGTCATTATTTATCATGTAATCATCCCCTTCATTTTTCAATCTCCGTTTATGCGTCTAGTATAGGAAAAATATGCCGGAAAATCTCCGATTAGTTTGGGCAAATTTGCGGCAAAATTGCGTCAGCCTATTCGACCGACGAAAGGAATTTCTATTGTTGTATGGAATTATTGAAAAACATTGCATTCTAAGACGTTCGATTGCTATAATGGCGTAAAAAGAGGTGAAGCGAATGATCCGACTGTATGATCGAAAGACAAAAACGTTTGCCTTCGAACAAGTTCCGGGAGAAAAATGGCTTTCCTGGCTTTATGAAACCGCCAGCGGCCGCTTAGCGCTGGAAACGCTCATCAAACGCCGCTGGTATTCGTTTTTGACCGGATTTTATTGTAATCGCCGCCTTAGCCGCAAACAGATTCGGCCTTTCGTACAAAAGTACCGGATCCCGGTGGAAGAAGCGCTTG
>CALXSZ010000185.1 GCA_944391275.1 uncultured Syntrophomonadaceae bacterium | reverse complement strand
ATAACGGTCCGGGCCAAAAGTGATCCATCAATAATTGGGCGGAGGCTGGGATTTCGGTGACAAAATCGTTTAGTTGCGTCGGGCTGGACACGGCAACCAAAAGCGGGCTGGTTTGCGGCCGACCCTTAACCCGGAAAATTTCCGCCAATGCTTGGGCGTTTCGAGCGTGCGCACCCAGTCCGTAGACCGTTTCGGTGGGGAAGGCGACCAGACCGCCGTTTTGCAGAATGGAAGCGGCTTTGGCCAGAATGGTTGCATCCGGTTTTTCCGGGTCGATTTTCCAGCGCTGAGTAGCCGCAGGACGGGGAAAATCATCCGGGACGCCGGCTCGTTTAATGCATACAACGCGCGCGCGACCAGCCAAATCAGGAATCAGCGTATAGGAAAAACCCGCTTCTTGTATGAAGTCTAATTGTTGGCTTTGTCGGGGATCGATTTCAAAGAGCATTCGCCCGCCATCGGTAAGAAGAGAGGTTGCTTGCTGAATCAGACGGCGATACAGCGACAGGCCGTCTTGACCATCCGTTAGGGCGGAACGCGGCTCAAAATTTTTAACGGTACGATCCAGCGTTTGATAAACATCCCACGGAATATACGGAAGGTTGGCCGTGATGAGATCGAAGGGGCGATGCTTTACAGACAAAAGAGGCGTCAGCAAATCGCCCTGGAAAAATTGAATGGAGATTCGCTGACGGTCGGCGTTTTCCTGCGCAATGGCAAGCGTGTCGGCGGATTGGTCTGTCGCGGTTAACTCAAGGGGGCTTTTCGCATAATATCCGATGCTAATGGGAATACATCCGCTGCCGGTTCCAACGTCGCACACGTGCCGATATCCATGTTTTTGAATGAGCTCCAGAGCGGTTTCCACCAGAACTTCAGTATCCGGTCGAGGAATGAGCGTGGCCGGCGTTACTTTGAAGGGAAGCGACATGAACTCTTTTTCGCCGGTAATATAGGCGACCGGTTCGCCGTTGGCGCAGCGTAAAACCGCAGCGCGATAACGCGCGCGCTCGGCTTCAGAGATGGGTTGGTCAAAATGGCTGAAAAGATATACACGGTCCACCTTCAGGACATATGCCAGGAGAATTTCAGAGAGAAGGCGCGGTTGGTCTGCATTTTTTTTTTGCAAAAAAGACTGTGTGGCAGATAATAGTTTTTGGATGGTCCAGTCGGAATTTTTATGGATTTCGGACGGCATCCGATTCACCTCTTTTCGAGCGGAATGGGTTAGCATAGACCTCTAAAAAAATTTTCGTTGATCCCAATTTTCTGAGCGGTAACGCACAAGCCGTAAGTTCATCGTTGGACGCCAATAAAGGGTCTTTTTATCCAGTCCATTGAGCAAAAGAACGGATAACGAAATGGAACAGGAACGATCCGAACGGTTACCGGACAACGGATGCGGGCGGCTGTTATTCTTGGGAATAAAATAAAGCGGGGGCTCGTCCGGCCTTTCTCAAAATAAGCCACAGAAGCGGATTTTCTGAAAGTAAAATCATTTAGCCGAAGAGCGTTTTCTTTTTGGTTGAAATTGATTGAAATTGATTGAAATTGATTGAAACAATTCATGGGATCGTTCGTGTTCCGTAGGCGTTTTCGTTTACGTGGCCGACGGGACTCTGTGCGAATGACGGATAAACAAAAAAATGGGCAGTGGTTTAGCCGCCCATCTCCTGGATGATTTTAGGTTTTTATTCAACCTGTTTCAACCGTTCGGCTTGATCGTTTGCGATCAAGGCGTCAATGATTTCGCCCAGTTGCCCGTTCAATACGACGTCCAATTTGTACAGCGTAAGGTTGATTCGATGGTCGGTTACTCTTCCCTGCGGGAAATTATAGGTGCGAATCCGTTCGCTGCGATCGCCGCTTCCAACCTGATTTTTACGGTCGCCGGCAATGGCTTCATTGTGCTCGGCTTCGATTTTTTCTTTCAAGCGGGAGCGTAAGACACGCAACGCTTGCGCTTTGTTTTTGTGCTGCGATTTTTCATCCTGACAAGTGACGACCAGTCCTGTAGGAAGATGCGTAATGCGCACGGCGGATTGGGTTGTATTAACGCACTGACCGCCTGGTCCGCTGGCGCAGTACACATCGATTTTTAAATCGTTGGGGTTGATGTCAACGTCCACTTCTTCGGCTTCAGGCAGAACGGCGACCGTTGCTGCGGATGTATGGATGCGTCCGCCGGATTCCGTGGAGGGGACGCGCTGTACCCGGTGGACGCCGGATTCAAATTTCATTTTGCTATAGGCTTTGTCGCCGTCAATGACGAAGGTCAATTCTTTAATTCCGCCTAACTCGGTATAGTGCGAATCCATGATTTCGGTGCGCCAGCCTTGTGTTTCCGCGTAGCGGGCGTACATCCGATACAGGTCGCTGGCAAACAGCGCGGCTTCTTCTCCGCCGGTGCCGGCGCGAATTTCCATGATTACGTTTTTATCATCGTTCGGGTCTTTGGGCAACAGCAGAATTTGCAGCTGTTTTTCATATTCCGCGCAATCCTTTTCAGCCGCAGCCAGTTCCGTAAGAAGCATTTCGCGAAATTCCGGATCCGGATTGTCTTCCAGCATCAGTTTAGCGTCCTCCTGGTCTTGCAGACGCTGTTTATAGTGGTTGTAAACCTCGACAATATCGGCCAATTCGGCATGGGCTTTAGCGTATTTTTGAAAACGAGCTTGGTCAGCGATAATTTCTGGCGTCCCTAAAAGTTCCGTTAATTCGTTATACTTTGATACAAGATTTTCCAGTTTTCTTAACATGCGGCGCTCTCCTTCAATGGTAATGAGGTGGTTTCGGCAGTGGATTTCTCCACGTTTTCATCGGCAAGCGAGGACGCAAAAGAATGTTGGTTTTGGAAGAATTGGTCCATTTTTTCACGGTCTTCATCCGGCATGGAGGCGCGTAAAGAAGCGATCGCAACTTCCAGCATGCTGTCGTCTGGCTCAGCCGTTGTAAGACGTTGTAATTGTAAACCGGGCGCGATGAGGACGCGCACCCACGGCTTATCGCTGCAATTTCCAGAAAACCGCAGGAATTCGTAGGAAACGCCGGCAACCAGCGGGAAAACCGCTAAACGCGAGCCCAATCGGTACAGAAGACTGCCGTCGCCTAGGAAAATATGAATAATAATCGATATAACCATCACCAACAGCAAAAAACTGGTCCCGCAACGCGGATGCAGCCGCGGGAAGTTCCGCACGTTTTCCGGGATGAGTTCCACGCCGGCTTCTTGGGCGGCAATGGTTTTATGCTCGGCGCCATGGTACATCAGTACGCGCTTAATGTCGGAGGTCCTGGAGATGGCATAAACATACAGGAGAAAGACCGACACGCGAATAACGCCTTCGACAATGTTCTGTAGGACGATCCCGCCAATGAAATTTTGCGTAAAATGAACAATGGCGGCCGGCAGCAGCATGAAAAGGCCAATGGCCAAAATGAAGGCGACCACTGCCGTCAGGGCTAACTCAGCGGTTGAAAGCTCCTCTTCCTCGTCTTCTAACGCCCAGTTAGCCGACTGATTCAGGGCTTTCATGCCAACGATCATAGATTCCACGAGGGAAACCACGCCGCGGATCAAAGGCCATTTCAGGAAAGGATACTTGTCGCGGATGTCGCGATTCGGCAGCGTTTGTATCTGAATATCACCGTTTGGTTTACGAACGGCCATAGCGGTTTTATGCGGCCCGCGCATCATAACGCCTTCGATTAGGGCCATACCGCCGTATTTATAATTTTGCGTTTTGCTCATAAAACCTCCATAGTAACGCATGAAAGCGTATGAATTTGATTTGAAAATTGAAAGAAAAAGCAAAAAAGGCAGGAAGCCTTTGCTCCTGCCTTTTTCAGCGCTATTTTAAGCCGTATTTTTTCTTGAAACGGTCTACACGGCCGGTGGTGTCAACAATTCTTTGACGGTCTCCGGTGTAGAACGGGTGGCACTTCGAGCAAATTTCAACCCGAATATTCTCTTTCGTGGAACCGACTTCGATCTCGTTGCCGCAAGCACAACGTGCAACCGTCTTATAATAAGTGGGATGAATATTTTCTTGCATGGTATCTCTTTCCTTTCTGCGACTGCAATTTCCGTACCGATTTTCCCATCTCTTACGGAACGGGCGGCCGAAACGTTGCATCCTTTCTTCAATCGCAACGTTTATTATAACAAGGTTCAGGGAAAAAGGCAATCGGTTCAAAGGATTTTTTCGTGAAAAATCTGCATTTTTTACGGACGATATTTAAAAAATTGTTGTTGGAAAATCGGATCATAATTGGAAAAATAAGGATCTTCCCCCTCTTCACGAGTGGTCCGGTCAAAAAAGACAAACAATTTGGCGTCCAGGTTGTCGATCATATGCAAGGCAAGCGCTTCCGGACACATCGGAAGCACCGGGGCGCCGTACTCCCTTTCTCCGTGATGGCTCAGGATCATATGCTCCAGCATCCAGTCCAATTCTTCAGGGAAGT
>CALXSZ010000184.1 GCA_944391275.1 uncultured Syntrophomonadaceae bacterium | reverse complement strand
ATATAGGCCACTTCGCTGTTGTAATCGCCCGGTTTATAATATTGCAGATTAAAAGGCGCGTCCAGGAAGCTAAAGTTCGGAAACAGGCGTTTCGCGGAAGTTTTCATGGCCAATTTAAATAAATCGTAATTGGGGTCCTCCGGATTGTAACTGACGCCTTCCTTCACCTTAAAGATTTGCACTGGGAAAATGGGGGTTTCCCCATTTCCTAAGCCCGCATCGGTCGCCAACATTAGATTTTTCATTACCATACGGCCCTCTAAAGACGTGTCCGTCCCGTAATTTACCGAACTAAAAGGGACTTGCGCTCCGGCTCGGGAATTCATGGTATTTAAATTATGGATAAACGCTTCCATCGCCTGATACGTCGCCCGTTCCGTTTCTTCCACAGCCGTATCAAAGACCTGCTGGTGCATTGTGTAAACCGCTGCCTCTTGAAAATCCTTCGCAGTAAAAAAAGCCGCCAGCGCGTTCCCCAACGCTTCTTTCTCCCCCATTCGCACGACGTCCGTCAAATGGAGCTTGACTTCCTCCATCAACTCATCCACGAACGATTTTTCCTGATTAAAACGATAGCGCAAATACTGTTTTAACGCCTGCCAATACTCTTTTTTAAAGGTTTTCGCCACGCCCGGCGCCATGCAGTAATCAAAATTGGGAATACTTTGGCCGCCGTGCATCTCATTCTGGTTCGCTTGGATAACAATACAGGCCAGCGCCGAATAACTCGTGATACTATTCGGTTCCCGCAAATACCCATGGCCGGTTGAAAACCCTTCGTGAAACAAATTTAACAAATTAATCTGACAACACGTTTCCGTCAGCATATAAAAATCCTTATCATGGATATGGATATCGCCGTTGATGTGCGCAGCAGCAATATCTTTCGGCAAAATATAATGATCAACAAAATATTTCCCACCCTCAGAACCATATTTCAGCATGGTCCCCATTGCCGTATCCGCGTCAATGTTCGCATTCTCCCGCTTTAAGTCCACATCCCTAGACGCTGCGAAGGTTAATTCTTTATAAATATCCATCAAGTCTTCTTCGGTTTGACGAATCCGGGAATGTTCGGCCCGATATAAAATATAGGCTTTTGCCGTCTTGACAAAATTGGCCTCAATGAGGCGTGCTTCCACCAAATCCTGAACTTCTTCCACGCTGGGGATCTGATCGGGCTGGATGGAGGCAATAACCTTCCGCGTCAAATCATCCAAAAAATCTTCGCTGATTTCCTCGCCTCCGGTGGCGGCGGCATTCGCCTTGCTCATAGCCGCACGAATCTTCAGCGGATCAAAAGGCGCCAGACTATTATTACGCTTGCGAATATATTCAATCATACATACCACCGGAATCCTTTCCTTGAAAAAATATTTTATTTTTCTTACATAAAGAGGATCACCTGAAGGGGCATCTCAACGTATCCACTTACGCTTCAAGCCAACCCATCTGTCTAAAATAAAACCCTTGATGAAAATGATCCGCTGGCTTTAATACTAGCACGCCTATCCGATGTTGTCAAGGAGAACCACAACATATGGGAAGGTTTTGAAAATTACTCCCACATGTTGTATTTCGACAAGATCCAAAACGGATTGTTTCGCACGATAAAGGAAATTTTTTTGCACTTTCTTGTCAGCAACGGAAATAAAACGTTTGGAAAAATATGTATCCCCCGCACAACTTTGAAAAACGGTTTCGGAAAAGAAACGTTTTTCGCGAAAAATCAAGAAAAAATTTTTCTCTTGAGCTTTTTCAACTTTTCAAAGAAATCGTTTCGAAATGTTCGAAATGGTAGGTCTCTTTTAACAGATAAACAAAAACGCGTCGTTCTTAGAAAAGAGCAAACGCGTTTTTGTATTTATTTAAAAGAAAGGGAAGAGAGGAGGGAAGGAAAGGAAAAGTAAAATGAATCATTCAATTGCTGGTTGGCATCTCCCCTCCCTTTCAATTTGCTCCCGTTGCTTATCCGGGATTTTTCGTCGTCAACAATATGAGTACAAACTGTGTGCTTTCGTCGTATTTTTAAGTCGTCGCTATGATCACCTCCCATCGATTGACCTTAGTATAAAGGCCCTATGTGATCCCTATACGAACAAATCGTGAAAAATGATAGAAAAGTCTGCGAATTTTTTCTCTCGCCAAAAAAGAGAACGCCCTTGCCATTCGACTGGTATAATCGGTTCGGACGTTCTCTGATCGCAGAGTAGAAGCTTCTTATCTTTGTTCTAGATCATGCAAGGTCTCTTGGATGCACGACACACAAATGTCCACCGCCTGATCTAAGGTGGACTCATCAATAACAAGGGGCGGATTAAAATACAGCGTATTCCCCAACGGGCGCAAAATCAACCCTTTTTGCAACGCGCGCTGATAAACCTGATACCCCACGCGCCATTCCGACGGGTAATCCGCCCGTTGTTCCCGGTCCGGTGTTAATTCTAAGGCATGGATCATCCCAATATGACGAATTTCACCGATATGCGGATGATCCTTCAATTTTTCATGGAACTGTTCCGTTAAATAGTGGGCGCGCTTTTCAGCATTCTCCAAAATGGGTTCTTCTCGAAAAATTTTCTGCACCGCCAGCGCCGCTGCGCATCCTAAAGGATTCCCGCTGTAGGTATGACTGTGCATAAAAGCTTTTCCTTCATTATAATCGGCATAAAAAGCCTGATAAATGGCGTCCGTCGTGATGGTGATCGCCATAGGCAGGTACCCACCGGTCAGCCCTTTCGAGATGCACATGATGTCCGGACTTACGCCTGCATGATCGAACGCAAACATTTTTCCCGTACGGCCAAACCCGGTAGCAATTTCATCTGCAATGAGCAAAACCTGGTATTGATCGCACAACACCCGCAATTTGCGCAAATACTCCGGTGGATAAATCCGCATCCCCGCACTGCCCTGCAACAGCGGTTCCACAATCATTGCGCACGTTTCATGGGCATGTTCGGCAAAGGTTTTTTCCGCGAAGGCGATGCACTCGGCGTGGCAATGGTCGCGGTCTTTTCCATACGGGCAGCGATAACAGTCGGGCGCTTGGACTCGTTCGACATCCATCAGCATGGGCTGATAGATTTTCGCATATAGATCCAGACACCCTACGGACAAAGCGCCGATCGTTTCGCCGTGATAACCGTCACTGAGACACATAAACCGGGTTTTCTCCGGATGTCCAGTTTGATATTGATACTGAAACGCCATCTTTAGCGCGCATTCCACGGAAGCCGATCCATTATCTGAAAAATTGAATTTCTTCAATCCTTTCGGGATGATTTCGGACAATTCTTCACACAGCGTAATGGCGGGTTCGTGCGTAAAATTCGCAAAAATCACATGCTCCAATCGGTCCAACTGCGCTTTTATTCCTGCGTTGATTGTAGGATTGCAATGCCCTAACAGATTGCACCACCAGGAGCTTACAATATCAATATAGGCTTTCCCATTCGTATCGTATAAGTATACGCCCTGCCCATGGTCAATGACAATCGGCGGAAGCGTTTCATAATCCTTCATTTGTGAGCAAGGATGCCAAATATAGGCCAAATCTTTTTCTACTAAATTCACGTCTGCCCCTTCTTTTCAAGATTTTTCCCGGCTTACGCATAGAGCGCAACCAATTTTTCAACAGGAAGCCGCAATTCCAAATCCTTCTCCTGAACACTCGCCAGAACCGGTAATCCCGTGCGTTCCTCGACCATTCTCCGATTGTCTTCTTCCATCACGTCGCCCGGATGAAAATGATTAAAAATAAACCCCCGAACCGGAATATCCCGTTGTCTTAAATATTCGCAGGTTAACACCGCGCTGTTGATTGTACCCAAACTGGCTTCGGCGACAATTAGTGTTGGAAGTTGCAAGTGCTTAATCACGTCCTCCAGCCAGATTTTTTGTTCGTCCCAACGGATTGGACACAAAATTCCTCCGCTGCCTTCCATCGTAATAAAATCGCTCTTCGCGCGTAAGTTTTCAAAATGTTCTTTTACAACCGGCATTTCAACCGGCTGTCCTTCGATACGGGCGGCTAAATGCGGCGAATACGCATGTTCGTAGACGTAGGAAACCATCTGAGAAGCCGGCTCCGGAATTTGGGCCACTTCTCGGACAAATTCCGCATCTCCCGGAATGAGCCTCCCTTGCGGATCGCGCGTATTTCCGCTGACGGCCGCTTTATAATAAACCGACCGAAAACCCGCGTCATGCAATTTCTTCACGATAAGCGCAGTCACAAATGTTTTTCCGATATCAGTTCCGGTTCCGGTAATAAATAATCCTTTACCCATGGCATCGCTCCGTATGATACCCTAATTCTTCCAACATTTGCCGGTCTTTCTCAATCGTAATCCCGGAAGTCGTCAGCATATCGCCCGAAATCGCTGCATTGGCACCCGAAGTAAAACAGACCCTGCCTTGTTCGGGCAAAAACCCTCTTCCGCCTGCCATCCGTATGGACCCATCCGGGATCAGGAAACGGAAAATAGCCACAATCCGACGAATTTCGTCCATGGTCAGGCGCGGATTCTTTTCATAAGGGGTTCCCGGAATCGGATTTAAAATATTGACCGGAATGGATTTTACGCCGAGTTCACGGGCCGTCAGAACCATATCGATACGGTCTTCCATGGTTTCGCCCAAACCCATAATGCCGCCGCTACAAATGCTTAATCCGGCTTTTTGTGCCGCTTTGAGCGTGGCGATCTTTTCATCATAGGTATGCGTGGTACAAACTTCCGGAAAATAGCGCCGCGATGATTCCAAATTGCAATGCACCCGGGACGCTCCAGCTGCTTTGAGCTTACGAAAAGCCGCTTCATCCAGCAATCCAAAGGACACGCAAACCGCTACGCCGGTTTTTTCCCGAACCGCCTGAATACTCTCGCAAACCTTGTCGATTTCCGAATCCGATAGTTTCTTTCCAGATGTAACAATTGAATAGCGGACCACCCCGCGTTCATCGTTATAGATAGCTTGTTTGACGATCTCATCGGTAGAAAGCAAAGGGTACGTTTCGACTTCGGTAATATAGTGCGCCGATTGCGCGCAATACTTGCAGTCTTCAGAACAACGTCCGCTTTTTCCATTTACAATGGTACAAAGATCAAAATCCTTCTGACAGAAATGCTGCCGGATGGCGTCCGCTGCCGAACACAATTCTTCCAGGGGCTGTTCGACCAGTTGCATGGCGGTATCTTTGTCAATCACCGCTCCATTTAAAATTTTCTCTTTCCAAGCCGTTACGAAAGGAATTGGATTTTCCACTGCTTTCGCCTTCTCTCTTTCGATGTTTTGGATTAATTTTTGTGTTTAATGGTCAACTTTTTTATTTATTTGGTTTACATTCGTTGTCCTTTATTATACAAATTCTCCTTTTTATTGTCAACTTTATTTTTGTTTTGGTTTACAATAATCTTGCTTATTCCCTCTTTGATTCAGCAATTTCCGCCATAAAAAAAGCCTGGCAACATCGCCAAGCTTTATATTTTCCGTTATTCTTTTCGTAGCCACCCCTCATCGCTATTCACAAAAACAACCAATCGGCTCGAGGGTAAATGCAAATTTTCAAAACGGTCCTCATAGAAAAATGCATATCCGCGTTCAGATTCATCGGCAATAATTCTATACTTTTCCGTCTCTACGCTCCCATCCCGGTTTTGCCAAACCGCATAAAACACTTCACCTTCCTGGCCGGAAAAAGACCTGTGAAAAGCCATCTCCGTCAAAATGCGATCCGAGTTTTCCTCCAAGGCAAATTCGGAATTATATTGATCCAAAACGGTTTCCATATCCACCTGCACCACAAGATGATCGATCGATTTTTCCTCGTATCCCCATCCGATTATCCCAGTGATGCAGAGAATCACAAGCATCCTTCCCCACGATCGCCAATTTCTTTTTTTCTCTGTTTTTGTCTCCGTGTCGTCATGCATTCGGCTATTCCATTTTTTCTACCATATCGGCCAGCCATTCAAAAAAGTAGGTTAGGTCGGCTCTGTCTGCGACGCTTGCTCTGAAGGAAACTTCCGGGAAACGTTCGGAACCGCTGATTTTTACGCTGACCGTATAATCGACGGGTTCATCCTCGTCTTCTTCTAATTCATGAAGTTCTTCATTTTCATCCTCCAGATCCGAAAAGTTCTCATGAAATCCTGCCCGTTTCGAATCCAGCAAATCCTCCAGTTCCATCTCCTGCATATCGCCAAGGCTGGAAAGATCTTTGACGTCGTCAGCCAGTTTTCTCATCAGCCACAACAAATCCGGTATGCTTACATTCAGATCTTCACTAACTTGCATTAATTCTTGAACCAACGGGGTAATGCGCAGCAAATCTTTTAAACTTACCGGTTCTCCCTTACTCCATTTCTCATTCACAGCATTCACCTCCACAAAATTTGCTGTCCTTTCATTAATGTGATATGGCCCGTCCGTTTTTCAAAAAAGTCAAGCGGAATTTTCCTTATCAAAAAACCACAGGCGTTCAATACCTGCTTAGTGTAACATAAAATATGAATAAATACAAATCCACGTTTTGATCGCTTTCACAGCTTTTTCCTGTTTGCAAGAAGCTGTAGGCTAGGCTAAAGAAGATTTTCGCAGCCTAGCCTATTTTCTTTACCAATAAATTTCGCTACGATTTTTTTCATAAACGATGGCAGCGGTATAAAGTAAACCCGAATATCTCGCATTCTCCCACCTCTTTTGACTTTTCTTCGCGGTATTTAATAGTAGTGTATGAAATCCGGGAAACAGATGTGCGCCCAGGTTCTTGTTTTATCCTTCATTCGATTCACGACGTCTTCTTGCTTCTTTAACGCCCCCGAAGGTTCAAAACCATCCGATTTTCCGTAAAAAATTCATCCGCCCACCGATACCATCTTCCTCTTTTGTTGCCTTCATGGAAAGATTTTCATCTCATCCAAAACGTTTTTCTTTCCGTACCCAGCGCCCAAACGGTCGCAAATAACCGTTCTCATCAATCCTTGTCGAAAAGACCGATCAAACGGGGTTATTTTTTATCCAGTAAGTCGCCGGTACGGAAAAACGTCGCTTTCACGGAAGCAATTTCCTGTGCGCCGCACTGGACACGGCATTCACAAAAAGCAATTTTTTTTCCAAACTTCACCACTTTGCCCTGTGCAATCAACCTTTGACCAATCGTTCCATGCCGTAAAAAGGCCGTTTCCAATTGGACGGTTGTTGTTTTCGCCCCCAGCGTTCGGACCGCGGTGGCCATGGCGGCGTCGGCTAAAGCCATGATTACACCCCCATGGACGCTTTGATCAATATTGGCATATTCCGGTGGCGTCGACACGCTGACAATTGCTTCGCCCGGCCGAACATTTTCTAATTCAAATCCTAAATACCGGTAAAAAGGGATTGTCTCAACCCGCCGAATCAATTCTTCAAAGAGATCGGGTTCTACTCCTAAGTTTTCTGTTTTCACGTCGGAACTCCTTTTGTTTTATTTTTTCTTTTTCGTTCCATTATACACAAATTTTTCATTCTAGGAAAAATAAACTGGGAAAACAAACTGGGAAAAACAAAAATCTTTTCTCATATTTTTTCCGCCGTGGTGCAGACTATGATTATTGGAGACGATTTTCATTTTCTTGGTTATCGCTATCGTTTCTTAAGGAGGATTTTTTATGAGACAAAAAACATTTTACCCGGTATTTCTTTGGTCGCTTGTGGCTGTGATCGTTGTAGCGGCTTGTATGTATTTCTTTTCCGGACTCACCCGCGAAAACACGCTTTCTTCCTCGGAATTGGACGAAACCAGCACCGACGGTTTTTATACGATTCAAACGGAAGACGGCGAAATGCTTTTTCAAACCAGCTGGCCGGTGCAAGACGGGGACCACTTTTTAAGTACACAGAATCAGTGGTATCAGTTAGACCAGCGCGGCGATGGATTCCCAATTGCTTCTCCGATTGATCCCCCAGATTATTTCCAGCCAGTCCAATGGCCTAAGGCAAATTTTCTGAACCAAACGACTCCTTCCTCTGACCCTCCTCTCATGCAAAGCGCCATGATTGGTCCAAACGGGGAAGAACGCGACGTTCACGTCGTCATCTACCACACGCACAGCGACGAAAGCTACGGATATGGCACCAACATCACCAGCGAACCCGGCAACGGCGACGTCTACGAAGTGGGGGAACGTTTAAGCGAATCGCTGCGGGCTTTAGGAGCCAGCGTCACTCACAGTTACGCGACGCACGACCCGCATGATTCCTCCGCCTACGAGCGCTCACGGGAAACCCTGTTAAGCCTTTTGCCGGAACAACCCGATTTAGTCATCGATCTGCATCGAGATTCCGCTCCGGTGGAAGACTACGTCACAACCATTAACGGGCAGCTTACCGCACGCGTTATGCTGGTAGTGGGAGCCGCTAATCCAAACATGGAAACCAATCTGCGTTACGCCTATGCATTTAAGGAAATAGCGGACGAAATTTATCCCGACTTAGTCCGAGGCATTTATATCGGCAAAGGCCTCTATAATCAGGATCTTTATCCCAGCGCTATGCTGATGGAATTCGGCACAGACGGCATGTCGCGCGATACAGCCGAAAAAGCCGCGTCTTGTATCACGGACGTCCTGCAAACCTTTTTGATCCAGGTACTTCCTTACCTGGCAGAATCAAACGCAGCGTAAAAATTCAACCGGGCACCTCCTGGATTTGAACGCGCGTCCCCCGCTCCATGAAGGCCTCGATCAATTGCGTCTCGCTACGATTTCCAATGATCCGGTGCTGCTCATCCACAACGGTCACCACCAAATAATGCTGCGGCCGCACGTCTTCCAAAACGCGCCGTACTTCAGTATGGCGCATACATACCACAGCTTTGACGGGAAGCATTCCTTTTTCGGAGAGCTGTTGTTTTTGATGAAGAAGAAAGCGTAAAAAACTGTAAGAAAAAAAACGCTGTTCCCGGTACGCCGTCCAAAAAAGGACGGCTCCGATCAGCATGCGGTTGACGCCCATTCCTTCAGAAAACTGCTGGAATCCCAGCGCCAAAAGTAGAATGGCGATCGCTTTCCCCAATACCGCTGTTAGCTGCGTAGCTCTCCGATAGCCCAAAAAGCCTCCCGTAATTGCCCGGAGAATTCGTCCCCCATCTAACGGCAAAGCCGG
>CALXSZ010000183.1 GCA_944391275.1 uncultured Syntrophomonadaceae bacterium | reverse complement strand
GAGAAAGTCTTGGGGAGCCAGGGCTTTTTTGTTATGTTTTGGAGAAAAAAGAGAAACCGTTTAGAAGAGCTTGTGTGTAGCTTCTAAGCGGTTTTAATTTGCGAAAAGATAAAAAAATGGTCGGGTTGACAGGATTTGAACCTGCGGCCTCTGCGTCCCGAACGCAGCGCTCTACCAAACTGAGCCACAACCCGATAACACCGGTAATTCTACCAGTATTTATTGAAACTGTCAAGATCCTTCAAGTATTTTTTTATTTTATATTTTCTAAGGTGTACGAAAAACATAGCCTACTTGGAAGAAGAAGAAAATACTGGCGGAAAAAATAAAAATAGCTCCAAAAATTCCTAATACTGGAATTGTAAAGAGCAGTACAATACCTAAGGCAGTTACAGCAATCATTCCAGCTGTTAAAATTAAATAAGAAGTGCAACGGCAACATAAATGCTGCCAGATTTCAGGCAGCATAAAGGCCGCTTGCCATTTATTGCAAGCTTGCCAATTGGCCCAAGCCAAGGGGACAAATAACATACTTAAACCGGCTAAGAACCAACCAAATAATTTTCCTACGCCAAAAAGCGGACGCAAAATGAAACCAATAATGAGTGGAACCGATAAATAGGCAATAAGAATACCTAAAGCAATTGCGCCTTCGATTAATAGCTCCCGACAATTGTGCCAAGCTGGAAGCCGGTTTCGTTTACGCAAACTATTAAAAAGACAACGTTGGCCATAACCTAATACAGCGATATTTAGACCAGGAATCAATAATAGAATACTTCCCAGCAGGATTTTGAAAATAGCGTCAATATCGTTTTTTAAGAGGGCCTGCCAATATTTAAAATCAAGCATGATATATTTGCCCACTTTCTCTTTAGTTCCCTTTAATCCAATCTATGTATAGAGAATAAATATTAGACAATATTTTTAGTGAAACGAAGTCTTTTTTGTTATTGGGAAATAAAAATTACGAAAAATTAGGGGAAATAGTATATAGATAATAAATAAATGACGGTTGCGGCTTTCTGGAGCAAATAGAGTGAATAGTATTTGTGTTTTTTACGTAATGAGGCATATAGAAGAGAATGAATGGGTTAAAAATATGGAATAGTAAATTTAAATAAAAAATAGGCAACAATCCTAATAAATAATAGGATTGTTGCCTTATAAAATAGTATTTATTTTCAAAAAAATAGCGAAACGGCACAATATACAAGCAACAGCGCCATAATTGCATTTGTAATCTTTGCATACTTTGAAAATAACAATTTGCATACTGAACCAAAAATCGCCCAGCAGAGTGTAAATATAAAACCTATAAAGGCTAGGAGGAATGCGAAAAAAATTAATGCAGGCCATTGTCCTTGGAAGTAAGGTAATATATAAGCTTGCATGGAAACGATACAGTAGATATAGATTTTAGGATTGATAAATTGAAGGACAAGCCCAGAACCAAAACTGCTTTTAGAATGGTTTTCTTCAATTATAGGAGAAGTTTTAAACGTTTTCCATGCTAACCAAAGCATATAGAGTGCACCGACAATTTGCATTGGAACTTTAATCTTTGGAATTAGAATCGACAGCGTATTGCAGAAAAAAGTACAAACAAGCATAACGAATGAAAATCCCACCCAAATACCAAGATTGAAGGAAAATGATTGGCGAAAACCGAATCGACTTGCATTTGACATGGACATAATGTTATTTGGGCCCGGAGTTACGGCAGTGACAATGGCATACGATAGGAAATTCAACCAGCTAAACATATTGTCCTCCTTTATCAATTGATGATATAATAATCTTAAGATCCAACACAATGGAATCTTTTATATTGTATTATTGTTCTTTTATATTGTCAATAGGAGGCGCTATGGATCTACAAAAAATCATTGCAAACAATATTAAATCCATACGAGAAAACAAAAAAATTACGTTAGATGCTGCTGCAAAGCAAACGGGCGTATCGCGGAGTATGCTTGCTCAGATTGAAAAAGGGGATGTGAATCCAACGATTTCTGTTCTCTGGAAAATTGCAAATGGGTACAAGGTATCCTTTACGACTTTATTAGAAAATCGTGTACAGATTCCGCTGATGATTCGAGCGAAAGATGTTTCTCCACTCATTGAAGACGAAGGGAAATATTTGAATTATCCGGCGTTCCCTTTTCAGGAAGACAAATTGTTCGAAACGTATCGAATTCAGATTGAACCAAAAGGATTTCTAGCGGCGCAGCCTCATATGGCAGGAACGGAAGAATATCTGACGGTATTTTCTGGTCATGTTGAGATTGGCGTTGGACAGGAAGTTTTCCAACTAGAGGAAGGTGACTCTTTACGCTTTCGAGCCGACGAGAAACATTCATATAAGAATATTGGAAAAACCTCTGCTTATCTTAGTATGTTAATTTATTATGCGAAAAATAATACGTAAAAAGCGACATGGTATTGTGACCATGCCGCTTCGTGAAAAATCTTACTTCTTTTGGTGTTTCTTGTCTGTCGTTTTGTTATTCTGGATTTCTAGTGGATAAACCGGTTATATGCACGCCTGGATCACGCTTTACACCGTATTCACGCTGAATTTGATCAATACGCGGCGCCCAAAGATCGACCATTTCGCGCGCATTTTCTGCGTTTGTACGATCAACTACGAGAACTTTATCCTCACTAAGCTGAATCCCAATATTATAACCGTTCAAGGATGCGTCCGACGCAATTAAAAGACCCTCGTAATATTCTTTTGAAAATCCATCCTTCGTAATAAAATCCGACTTATCGACGATTTGCCCTTTGTGAAAATGCATATTTGCAAGACCTCCTTTGTTAAAACAAAACAGTTGATTTCAACTATAGTATGGACAACGCAGTCGAATTTATTCGGAGGCATTGGTTAGAGATCATTTTCTTTTGATGATAAACCAATTGGATCTTCTGCTTGTAAAGCGACAATACTTATACTGCCGTATTTTTTACGTAGTAGAGGTTTTTCGATTTTTCCCGTAGGATTTCGCGGAATTTCATCAAAAATGATTTCTTTTGGACGCTTGTAACGCGGCAAACGCGCGCAAAAATTTGAGATTTCTTCTTCAGAAACGGAAGCGCCTTCTTTTAATTCAATAATTGCTGCGACGCATTCGCCTAAACGCTTGTGAGGACGACCGATCACTGCAACATCTTTAATACAGGGATGGGTTCTTAAGAAATCTTCAATTTGAACAGGGTAAATGTTTTCTCCGCCGCTGATAATCACATCCTTTTTCCGATCAACCAGATAAATAAAACCATCCTCATCTACCCGTGCCATGTCGCCCGTATAAAGCCATTCGCCTTTTAGAACTTCTTGAGTGGCTTCTGGATTCTTGTAATAACAAGTCATTGTGCCGGGGCCAGATACGCAAAACTCGCCTACGCTGCCGTCTGTGATCTGGTTCCCG
>CALXSZ010000182.1 GCA_944391275.1 uncultured Syntrophomonadaceae bacterium | reverse complement strand
TTACTTGTAATAGGCGAAGCAATTTCCCGATCCGAAACCGTTACCATACAATTGCACGTTCCCCCGCGCATCTCCGGTCCATAAGAAGGCACCCAGGCAACATTTTTACCTGCGCTCATACAAGATTCCGCCACAAATTTGGACATGGATAAAACTCCCTGTCCCCCAAAACCTGCAAATAAAATTTGTTCCTCCATGATTATGCCTCCTTGACTTTAATCTCTCCAACCGGATAATAAACCGCCATATTTTCATCCAGCCATTTGAGCGCTTCAACGGGCGCTCTTCCCCAATTGGTTGGACAAGCGGCTAATACTTCGACTAAAGAAAACCCTAATTTTTTCTGTTGGACTTGGAAAGCTTTCTTTATGGCCTTTTTCGTCTGTATCACTCCTGCCGGACTACTAACAGAAGTCCGGGCAATATAAGCGGATCCTTCATTTTGCGCTAATAATTCCGCAACCTTAATAGGATATCCCTCCACCGAAGCTTTCCGGCCATAAGGCGAGGTAGTCGTTATCTCTCCCAACAATGTGGTAGGAGCAATTTGTCCTCCCGTCATTCCATAAATTCCATTATTGACAAAAACAACGGTAATATTTTCTCCGCGGGCGGAAGCATGCACAATCTCCGCCATCCCAATCGCTGCTAAGTCCCCATCCCCCTGATACGTAAAAACGGTTTTTTCCGGATCCATCCGCTTAATTCCGGTCGCGGTCGCGGGCGCGCGCCCATGGGCCGCCCCAATACAATCCATATTGAAATAACGATGTCCCAGTACCACGCATCCTACTGCGTAGACGCCGATCGTATTTTCCCTCAACCCCAGTTCGTCAATACACTCCGCGACCAGACGGTGTACAACCCCATGTGAACATCCAGGGCAATAATGGAAAGGATGATCCGTCAAACTTTTCGGTCTTTCAAATACCGTTTGCATATGATCCTTTCTCCTTTCTAACGAAAGCAACGATTTGCTGTAAAATTTCTTCTGGACTTGGAAGGACGGAGATTCTTCCATAAAAACTGACCGGGACCCGTCCATTCACCGCCAGTTTGACGTCTTCGACCATTTGTCCCTGATTGAGTTCAACGCTTAATATTTGCTGCGCTGCATGAGATGCTTCATCCAACATCTCATAGGGAAATGGCCAAAGGGTTATGGGGCGAAACATCCCCGCTTTGATTCCCTGTTTTCTGGCTAAGTCCACCGACTTTTTCACAATACGCGCCATTAAACCAAAAGCTACAACCACAATTTCCGCATCTTCTGTCTGATAGGCTTCGCCTCTTTTTTCAGAATCCGAAATCACTTGATGCTTTCGTGCAAGTATCTGATCATATTTTTCCAGCTCTTCTCCGGAGGAATGAAACGTGTCAATTACATTTTTTTCTCTTCCCTTGCATCCGGTCAACGCCCACGGTTTGACTGGAATTTCTTCGACCGTCTCCCGCATAATAATCGGTTCCATCATCTGGCCCATCGTCCCGTCCGCCATCACCATAACCGGAATGCGATATTTTTCGGCCAATTCAAAGGACTCCATCGTAAAATCCATCATTTCCTGCACGGAAGACGGCGCTAATACAATCAAATGATAATCGCCGTGGCCGCCGCCCTTCGTGGCCTGAAAGTAGTCGGATTGTCCAGCCTGGATCGCTCCTAACCCAGGCCCGCCGCGTGAGATGTTCACAATGAGACAAGGAAGTTCGGCTTTGGCAATATAGGAAAGACCTTCTTGTTTCAAACTAATTCCTGGGCTGGAAGAAGCCGTCATCACTCGTTTTCCCGTGGCCGCCGCCCCGTACACCATGTTAATGGAAGCCACTTCACTTTCTCCTTGTAAGAAAACCCCGCCTACTTTAGGCAGTTCGCGCGCCATATATTCGGCAATTTCACTAGAGGGCGTAATCGGATATCCAAAAAATCCCCGGCATCCTGCGCGAATAGCGCCTTCAGCCAATGCTTCATTTCCTTTCATTAATCGCTTTTCCACTTTTCTCACGCCCTTTCTACAATGATGGCCATATCCGGACACATCATGGCACATATTTTACATCCAATACAGGCTTCTGGTTTTTGGGCATAAGCCGGCGTATATCCCTGTCCATTGATATGGCTTTCATCCAGCGCCAATACTTCATTCGGACAAAACGCTATGCAAATCCCACAGGCTTTACACCGTTCACTATCAAATAGCACTCTTCCTTTAACTGTCATGTTCTTGATTTTTTCCTCCTTTTTGACGCTTCATCCGAATGAGGATGCATCTATATAAACTCTTATTTTTTCAGATAATCTGGCCTTAATAACGGGCGTATCGGAAAAATTTTTTCCTGTATTTTCCCCGCGACTTGCGTAACAAAAGATTGCTCCACTGTAACCATCCGAATCGGCAATTGAAAGGATCGTGCATATTCTTTTACGAGCGCGTGTCCTTCTAGAATAACATCCGTCGTCGTATCCTCAATCAAGTTCGGATTACTAACAATGCCTGTAAAGGACGTCCGAGCCGATTGCTCTAAAATGTTCAACATTTCCCGCATATTCGGAAGATTCTCCGCAAAAGGCCGGTAAGGATTCACAACCAGGAGCATCTCATATTCGCCCCGCTGTTTAACCTTTTCTTGCAGAGATCCAAAAACAGTCGCCCCGGCTTCATCGCCCGCCAAATCAATTACCATAGGAACCTTCCCATATAACAACTTGATAATATCCACAGGAAGCGCTGGAACATCACTGAACCGAAGAGAACCAAACGGAGCAGCTACCTGAATGCCCTCCCTCTCTAACAAATCCCGCTGATCTCGGGAAGCAAAATACGGATTAACTAAATCCAAATCAGCTAGGATGACAGATGATTGGGATTGTTTCAAGAAACGAACATAATTCAAGGCTATTTCAGATTTTCCACTGCCAAAACCACCAGAAAATATGGTTGTTAAGAGCATATTGCACCTCCTTTTTGCAAGCATAAAAAAAGAACCATCTCATCCTTCTCCAGGGACGAGATGGTTCCCGCGGTACCACCCTGATTGCTGAATACATTTTTTCACACATGTATTATTCAGCCGCTTTGTCACGACAACTGTTGATCGCGCCATTTTTTAACGAACTTTTGTGTCCGGTTTCCCTTACTAAACCTTACGGTCGTTCTGTTTACAGCTGATAAAATGATAACTCCGGAAAATATAGACGCCGGCTCGCACCTTACCCGACTCTCTGTGCTCCAGGGATTTTCCTCGTCGTATTTTCGTCATAGCCGATAACGATTAAATTTGTTTACGAGTATAGACTTTCTTGCATGATTTGTCAAGTACTTTTTATTCGTTTTCGGTCCAAGTAATCGTTTTAATAATCTGGTCTTTTTTAGGATGATCGCTCCAGTCCACTGGGGTATTGGCAATTTCGTCCACGGTTTCCATCCCTGATATCACTTTTCCAAACGCAGCGTACTGTCCGTCCAAATGCGGGGCGTCCTGATGCATAATGAAAAATTGCGATCCCGCCGAATCCGGATGGGCCGAACGCGCCATGGAAATTACACCTCGTTCATGTTTGAGAGGATTCGGAAAACCATTCGCAGAAAATTCTCCTTTGATCTTATAACCGGGTCCGCCGGTTCCATTTCCCAACGGACATCCCCCTTGTATCATAAACCCCTTAATGACGCGGTGAAAAGTCAGGCCATCATAAAAACCTCTTTTTACGAGCGTAATAAAATTATTCACCGTCTCCGGAGCAGCCTTTGGATCAAGTTCTATGACAATTTTCTTCCCGTTTTCCATCTCAATTGTAATCATCTTCTCACCCTTTCCTTGCAAACTTTTTCATAAGTTTCTTCATAAATAAAAAGAACTCTCAAAAATATATTCTATGTTCTTAGAGATCTTTTTTAGACTGCCATAAGGCCATTTTCTGTTGATGGGTTAACTTTTTAATCGCCGCTTCCCGACGCAAACATGCGTTTTTTGTTGGATACTCCTCCGAATAAACCAAAATCACAGGTCGCCGGCTGCGCGTATAACGGGCGCCTTTACCGCTTTGATGCGCCGCTATGCGACGTTCTAGATGCATCGTCCATCCGGTATAGAAACTCCCGTCTTGACATTGAAGAATATAAACGAATGGCATCTTTCGTTTTACTCCTTAAAAAACCCGGAAAATCATCCACCGAATTTTCCGGGCCCGTATCATATCCAATTTTTACGCGTTTTTTGCCAATTCCACTAATTTGGTGAAAGCTGCCGGATCGCTGATCGCTAATTCAGATAAAACCTTGCGATTGATATCAATTCCCGCCACCTTCAAGCCGTGCATCAACTTGCTGTAACTAATCTGGTTGTTACGAGCCGCTGCATTAATTCGAGCAATCCATAATTTGCGAAAATCGCTCTTTTTCTTTTTGCGATGGGCGTATGCGTATTGTCCGGACTTCATCACTTGTTCATTGGCTGTCCGGAACAGCTTATGCTTACTGCCAAAATACCCTTTTGCTAATTTTAAGATTTTTTTATGTCTGCGATGGGTATTCATACCCCTCTTTACTCTTGCCACGTTGACGACTCCTCCCTCATTTTACTTATATGGAATGAGAATGCTGATTCTTTTTTGTTCGACGTTGCTGACCAATCCGCTTTTCCGTAATTTTCTTTTTTGTTTTTGACTTTTGTGGGTTGATAAATGGCTGGTATATGCTTTTCCTCTTTTTAATTTTCCGCTTCCCGTTTTATTAAACCTCTTGGCAGCGCCTTTATGAGTCTTCATCTTAGGCATATGGTGCCCCTCCTTTTATTCATTCTCCTGATTTGGATTTTTTTCTTTATTTTTCTTTGACCCGCTTTCATGATCTTTTTTGGGAGCCAAAATCATAATCATATTTTTGCCCTCTAATTTGGGTGGTCTTTCCATGGTGGAAATATCAGCCAATTCTTCGCCTAAACGTTTGCAAAGCGCCTCGCCCAACTGCGGATGCGTAATCTCGCGTCCCCGGAACATAATGGTCACCTTGACTTTGTCTCCTCCCTCCAGGAATTTACGGCCGCCTTTGGCTTTCACGAAGAAATCATGATCCTCGATATTCGGGCGCATTTTAACTTCTTTAATAGAAATCACTTTTTGTTTTTTGCGGGTCTCTTTTTCGCGCTTATTTTGCTCAAACCGGAATTTCCCATAATCCATCAGCCGACAAACAGGTGGATGAGCCGCCGGTGAAATTTCCACCAAATCCAAGTCGCGTTCTTCAGCAATTTGGTAAGCTTCCTGAATCGGGAAAATTCCAAGTTGTTCACCATCCTCAGCAATCAAACGAACTTCCTTGACCCGAATTCCTTCGTTAATTCTCCACTCCTTACTAATAAAATACCACCTCCGAAAAAATATAAAAAGGGCAGACCTTTTAAAGTCTGCCTCTCTGATCTGAACCACATGATATCCTGTTTCATTTCAGCAAAACCCTAATTACACAATACAAGGTCATAGGGTGAGAAGTCGGACTTCTTCTTAAAATTACAACGCTTTTATTATATCCTTTTCTTTTTAAAATTGCAAGAAATTTTAAAAACTTTTTTACTGTTTATTCCATCGCACGCGTTTGAATTTCCTCTACGATCCGCTGAATAAATTCTTCCGCCAAAACGGCTCCTTGATCGCCAAATTTACGGTGGCGCACGGAAACTTGTCCGCTGCTCACTTCCTTATCGCCTACAATCAGTAGATAAGGAATCTTTTGCATCTGCCCCTCTCGAATCTTGTAACCCATTTTTTCACTGCGCGCATCCACTTCGACCCGAACTCCTTCGGCCTTTAGTTTCGCCGCAATTTCTTCGGCATATTCTTTTTGTTTTTCCGTAATCGGAATGACCTTCACTTGTACCGGCGCCAGCCAAGTTGGGAAAGCTCCTGCAAAATGCTCCGTCAAGATTCCAATGAAGCGTTCCATACTCCCTAGGACCGTCCGATGCAGCATAACCGGCCGATGTTTCTCTCCGTCCTCGCCTACATAGGTTAAATCAAACTTCTCCGGCATCTGGAAGTCTAACTGGATCGTCCCGCACTGCCAAGTCCGATCCAAACTGTCTTGCAAATGGAAGTCAATTTTGGGACCGTAAAATGCGCCGTCCCCTTCATTCACATGATAATCCATCTTTAAAACTTCCAACGCTTCACGCAGCTTCTCTTCCGCCAAATCCCAAAGTGCCGGGTCACCCATGGCATCTTCCGGACGAGTCGACAATTCAACAAAATATTTAAATCCAAATTTTTTGTAAACGGAGTCTACCAGTTTAATTATACCCGTCACTTCTTCCAAAATCTGCTCTGGCAACACATACAAATGCGCATCGTCCTGCGTAAAAGCGCGCACACGCATCAAACCGTGTAAAGCGCCAGATAGCTCATGCCGATGAACCAATCCCATTTCCGCCATCCGTAAA
Source organism: uncultured Syntrophomonadaceae bacterium (assembly GCA_944391275.1). Classification (GTDB taxonomy): domain Bacteria; phylum Bacillota; class Syntrophomonadia; order Syntrophomonadales; family Syntrophomonadaceae; genus CALXSZ01. Next base: position 3,561 of record CALXSZ010000182.1, on the reverse strand, counting down.
GGTAAATCACGATAGCTGTGGAGGTTTTGTTTATAAACCAAGATACCGCCCGGACAATTCATTGGTTTGATCGCATAATCTTGCTCGTCAATCTGCGTAAAGTACATATTTTCTTTATAATGCTCCCAATGACCCGATTGTTCCCACAGAGAACGGGACAGAATCATTGGCGTTTTAATTTCATCATAACCGGCTTTTTGATGTTCTTCCCGCCAATAACTTTCCAGTTCATTGCGCAAGACCATTCCTTTAGGCATAAAGAAAGGGAATCCCGGGCCCTCGTCTAAGATCACAAACAAACCAAGTTCTTTGCCTAATTTCCGGTGATCCCGACGTTTAGCCTCTTCCAGTTTATTAATATAATCGTCTAATTCAGATTTTTTGGGAAAGGAGGTCGCATAGAGCCTTTGTAGCATCTTATTTTTTTCGTCCCCACGCCAATACGCTCCGGCCACACTCATCAAATGGATATTCTTGACGTTGCCGGTACAAGGAACATGCGGACCTGCGCATAAATCCGTAAACTCGCCCTGTTCATACGTGCTGATCACGGCGTCTTCCGGAAGATTTTCAATTAATTCGACTTTATAAATTTCATTTTGTTCTCTAAACCGATTGAGCGCTTCATCCCGAGAGAGTTCATGTCGAATAATCGGATAATTTTCTTTTTCAATTTTTTCCATTTCTTTTTCGATTATAGGAAAATCTTCCGGCGTAAAAACATGGCTGCTGTCAAAGTCATAATAAAAACCCTTCTCGATCGCCGGACCAATGGCTATTTTCGTATCTGGCCACAAGCGTTTGACCGCCTGCGCCATAATATGGGATGAGGAATGCCGATAAACCGTTTTGCCAATTTCGCTCGTGAAATCGACAAATTCCACCGTTCCGTCCCCCGCAATTTTTTCATTTAATCCACAAACTTTTCCATTCCAAACAGCGGCAAGTGCATTTTTGGCTAATTTTTCACTAATATCTTTTGCAACTTCTAAGAAACTCATATCTTCAGCATATTCGCGTTGGCTGCCATCTTTTAAAGTCAGGATCAATATCTTTTCCTCCTCATCAGATAATTTCTCTATTGTGCTTATTATACTCTATTCCAGGCAAAGCTCAACGTTTTTCTCAAAAAAGTCCTGAACCTTCCCGCTAAATGTACTGCGTCATTTAAACCGCGTGTTTTATCAAAACGGCCCAAAACAAGAAAGCCGTCTGTCAAAAACAGGCGGCTCTTTTTTACTTCATATTTTTAGGCCCATAATGCTGCCGTAAAGATTCGACCGATCGGCACAGACAACAATCCGTACAAGTATGCAACCGATCTTGAAAAACATCTTTTAAAATTCTCAATACTCGTGTCCTCGTGGAATCCTTCCCTGTATGCCAAACGATCTTTTCCGGCGCAACGGCTAATAATAAACTTAAAAGGAGATCTTCCTCTTTCATACCAGGATGTTGTTTTTGCTTGAACGCTTTATCATAGAGCTGCTGTCCATTTTCATCCCACAGACAAAATCCTCCATTGGGATAAAAAATGACATGCAGAACTTCTACGCTGCAAACCTGCTCATTCATAAAATCCCGCAACATCAAAATAAAATTCTCATATTCTTGATCATTTTGCCAGCATCGCCAGGAAAATTTAATCGCGTTTTCTATCTCCCGAATAAAATCTTTCATTCGGAAGCGCAAAAACCCCTCCAGATCGAACGGCGTATTTTCAAGAGTCTCCACACTTTCTTCGATGCGAGCGCAAAGTCGACAGCTTTTTTCATAACGCACATATTCCGGTAAAAGCGTATGATCTTCTCCATAATGAAGAAAATGAAGACTTTTTTGAAGAATCGCCTCTTTCGCCGCGTCCGAAAAACCAACGACTTTTTGAGACACAAACTTCTTCACAAGATACGGTTCCCACTCTTCTAAAATATGCTCGGCGATAAATTCGGCAAATTGCCGATGAAAAATAAGCGTTAATTGATCAAAAGAATACAGTTCCGACTTTTTGCGTAACCCGCGATGAAGCTCCAAGCGGAGAACAACCCGGTTCTCAGCAGCTTCTCTCAAATGAATTTTTACCCGGCAGCCTTGATCGCTAAACCACTGAAAAAAGTTTCTGGCTTGGTTTAAAAGACTGCCGGATTCATCTCGGGTTAATACTTCTATTTCATACAACATTACGATTTAAGGAACCTCCGTTCTCTGTGCTGTTTGGTGCTTTTAGTATATGACATTCCCTGATGGGTTATTCAGTATGAACGGAAGCTTCTTTCTACCAAACTTTTTGTTTTTGTGATTTTATTCTGCTTTGGCTTGTTCGACTCTCAAATTTCGATTTGCGACGGACAACATCAGCTTGATGCGATTGAGCTGATTGACCTCGCTGGCTCCAGGATCATAATCCACCGCGACAATATTGGCTCCTGGGAACTGTTTACCCAAAGATTTAATCATCGCTTTCCCGGTAACATGATTCGGCAAACAAGCAAAGGGCTGGGCGCAAACAATATTGGGAACGCCGCTTTCGATGAGTTCAATCATCTCACCCGTTAAGAACCACCCTTCTCCCGCGTGATGTCCTAACGAAATAACATTTCTTGCAATATCGGCCAGCTCATAAATCGAACACGGCGGACTGAATCTCTTACTGGCAGATAATTCTTTTTTCATGACTTTACGATAGCGTTCCATAAACGCAATCAGAATCCGTCCCGTAACTTCATCCATCCACGTACCACTCATATAACGATGATCAAAAATGCTATCGTAACAGCAATATAAGAAGAATCCTACCATATCCGGCACAACGGCCTCCGCTCCTTCTCTTTCCAGAACATCTACTAAGTCGTTGTTCGCATACGGATGGTATTTTACTAAAATTTCGCCCACCACGCCAACTTTGGGTTTCACGAGCGTTTCATCAATGGGAAGCTCATCAAATTCATGGATAATTTCCCGTACGCAGCGTTCAAAACGTTTGAGGCTGTTTTCCGCAATGGCTCTCCGACAACGTCGGGCCCATTTCCGGTACAGCGCGTCGGCGGATCCTTTTTCTAATTCATACGGCCGGACCCGATAAAGAACGCGTAAAAACAAGTCGCCTAACGTAAAAGCCATAATCAGTTTGCCCAATAAGGGACGATCCATTTTAAAGCCCGGATGTTTTTCCACATTGGTCATACTAAAAGTAATCAGAGGAATCTGCCCGTATCCCGCATCAATCATCGCACGTTTTAACAGGCTGGAATAATTCGTCGCCCGGCAAACGCCGCCGGTTTGGGAAATTACCACCGCAGTATGGTTTAAATCATATTCTCCGCTCTCCAAAGCTTGGATAAGCTGTCCAATTACGATAATCGCCGGATAACAAGCGTCATTATTGACATATTTTTGTCCAATTTCTACCGTTTGCGGGTTAATTTCCGTGAGTAATTTTATTTTATAGCCTTCCGACGTAAAAGCGTCCTGCGCCAAATCAAAATGAATCGGAGACATTTGCGGAATTAAAACCGTATAATCCTTCTTCATTTCCTCCGTAAACAAAATCTTATCCGTCTCAGG
>CALXSZ010000181.1 GCA_944391275.1 uncultured Syntrophomonadaceae bacterium | reverse complement strand
GATTGTGATTATCACACATGAAATGGCGGTTGTTAAAGAAATTTGTGATCGCGTCGCGGTCATGGAACACGGACGCATTGTCGAACAGGGCGAAGTGTTCTCGATTTTTGCAAACCCGCAGCAACCGATTACGCAGAATTTTATCCGGACCACGTCGAATCTTCAGAAAGTCGAGGAACTCATTGCAGCGGACTCGCCGGTAACGCGATTGAATCCAGGAGAACTTATCGTTCGCCTGTCGTATATCCAGCGAAATGTTTCTGAACCGTTAATTTCCACCGTGACCCAGCAATTTCATATCAGCCTGAATATCATTTTTGCCGATATTGAGATCGTCCAGGACGCGCTGATCGGAGGAACGGTTGCGATTGTCAGTGGAGAACGGCAGCGGATTGAAAAGGCCATTGCTTATCTGAAAGAAAAAAATGTTGGAGTGGAGGTGATCAAAGATGCAAGAACTTCTGACGAAACTGTTTCCGAATGTGATGGATAAACTGCCCGATTTTTTTGAAGCCATTGGCGATACGTTACTGATGGTCATATGGTCGGGCTCGATCTCCTTCGTGTTAGGACTTACCCTCGGCGTTCTGATCACGGTAACCAAGCCAGGGGCGATTTTGGAGAACAAAGTGGCTTATCAAATTCTGGATAAACTCATCAGCTTATTTCGGTCGATCCCTTTTATTATCCTTCTGACTTGGGTGCTTCCGATCTCAAGAGCAATCATGGGGACGGCGATTTATGTGCAGGGAGCGATTGTCCCCCTGGTATTTGGGACAGTTCCTTTCTTTTCCCGGCAAGTGGAAAGCGCCTTGGCTGAGATCGATCACGGATTGATCGAAGCAGCTTTATCCATGGGTTCCAGTCCGGTCGGGATTATTTTCCGCGTTTATCTGAAGGAGAGTATTGCCTCCATTGCCCGCGGAACGACCATTACGGCGATTAGTTTGTTGAATCTGACCGCGATGGCTGGCGTGGTAGGCGCGGGCGGCCTAGGGGACTTTGCCATCCGCTATGGGCACGATCGAAACATGGCGGACGTAACGAATGTAACCGTATTCGTTTTGGTCGTGATCGTTTGTATATTTGAGTTCATCGGCGGAAGCGTCGTGAAAAAAAATACGCATTAAAAGGAAGTGCTTGCGATGGATATTCAAAGAAGAAAAATCGTTATTGTGGGAGCTGGGCATGTCGGTTCGCATGCTGGCTATGAACTGGTTTCTCAGGGACTGGCGGAGGAAATCGTCTATATCGACGTGGATCGGAAAAAGGCTGAAGCGCAGGCGTTGGATATTTTTGACGCCACAGTTTACCTTCCCCACCGGGCGGTGATCCGGGCTGGCGATTACTCCGACGCTGCGGATGCGCAATTTCTGATTGTGGCGGCGGGCCCTTTGCCGGATATGAGGAAAGGACAGACGCGCGTGGACACGTTGCGCCAGACGATCGACGTGATGAAAGATGTAACGGAGGGCATACGAAAGTCGGATTTTTCCGGAATCTTGTTGAATATTTCTAATCCGGCGGACGTTGTGACGCATTACATTCAGCATCAGCTAAACTGGCCGAGTAAGCGTATTCTCTCGACCAGCACCACGTTGGATTCCGGGCGCTTGCGGCGGGCGCTTGCGGAAGCAACTGGGGTCGATCAAAAATCCATTTGCGCGTATGCTTTAGGGGAACATGGCGAGAGCCAAATGGTACCATGGTCGGCTGTGACCATCGCCGGAAAGCCGCTTTATGAGCTTCAACGAGAATACCCGGACACATATGGAAAGCTGGACTTAAAAGCGATTGCCGACGCCGGAAAGGCAGGCGGCTGGACGATCTTAGGCGGAAAGGGTTCGACAGAATTCGGCATCGGCGCTTCTATTGCGCAAGTGGTTCGAGCGATTTTCCACGATGAAAACCGGATTCTTCCGGTCTCGGTTCTTCTGGACGGGCAATACGGGCAGCGGGACGTCTATGCCAGCGTTCCAGCTTTGCTGAACCGCCATGGCGTTGCGGAAATTATCGAGTTAAACCTTACGCAAGAGGAAGCCGAGCAGTTTGCGGCTTCTTGCAAAACCATGAAGGAAAACTTTCAACTTTCATTAACTTTATAGAATTGGAGGAAAAAATAATGAAACTCAGAAAACTTTTATTACAAATTCTTGCCATTGCGGTTCTGCCGCTGGCGCTGACGGCTTGCGGAGGTTCCGGGGAGGAAACGTCGGCGGAAGGACAAGGCGCCGAAACGGTTACCGTCAAGCTGGGCGTAGTCGGAGGCATCTATGAAGATCTGTGGAAACCCGCCCAGGAGACGCTAAAGGAGCAGGGCATCAATCTGGAGATCGTTCAGTTCTCCGACTATGTGACCCCGAACAATGCGCTGGCGAACGGCGAGATCGATCTGAACTCTTTCCAACACCGCATCTATTTGCAAAGTGAGATTGACAACTATGGTTATGAGATCCAAGCTATTGGAAATACCTTTATTATTCCTTTGAATCTGTATTCCCAGAAAGTTTCTTCGGTAGAAGAATTGCAAGATGGGGACGTTGTAGCCATTCCCGACGACTTGACCAACGGCGGCCGGGCGCTAAAGGTTTTGGAAGCGGCGGGCTTGATCACGTTGAATCCGGAAGCCGGATTTAGCCCTACGATTGACGATATCGAGACTTATAATGTGGGAATTGAGATCGAAGAATTAAAGGCGAACGTTCTGGCTTCCGCTTTGCCGGATGTTGCTGCAGCCATTATAAATGGCAACTATGCGCTGGACTTTGGGTTAAAGACCGAAGAGGCCATCTATCAAGATTCCGTTTTAGATGTGGAAGAATATTGGAACATTATTGCAGCACGTACAGCCGACTTGGAAGATGCAGATAAAGCAGCCGTCTATAATCAAGTCATCGAAGCTTTCCAGTCGGATGAAACGGAAAATGTGTTCAACGAAACGTTCGGCGGGTACTTCATCAAAGTTGGCTGGGATCAAGATTTGATGGCGGAGTAATGGCCCTACAGCGTTGGCTGATCGATTTTCTATAGGAATTGACGGATCTTTCTCTGCGGGAGGATTTTGCAGAAAACCGAAATTCCGTATTTTAAAGCAATGATGATAGATAAGGGCGTCTCGTTTTTTGCCTTGCTTAGCGAACCGCAGGGCGAGAAGGGGCGGCGTTGGGGAAATTGGCCGTTACTCTACTGAATGGTACGGAACATTTCCGTAAGCGTCGTTTGAAACAATGCGCAAGACAGGAAGAGACGCGGGTTGATGAATCGTTTCGTTTTAAATCGTGGAGGGGAATCTCCGTTAAAGACGACGGCGAACGATCTCTGAGACGCCCGCCCATTAATGGGTTGTCAGGAGGGCGCGTTGAATGTGAGCGCCTTAGCGCCAGATGGCCCAAAATCTCATCGTATTAGGAGGAATCAAATATGCAAAAGCTCTCTGATCGTACAGCTTGTTTTACCGATTCCGTCATTCGGCGTATGACTCGAATTTCAAATCAGTATCAGGCTGTAAACCTTTCCCAAGGGTTTCCGGATTTTGAACCGCCCAAAGCGATCCTGGATCGACTGGAGCAGGTTGCGCACGAGGATTTTCACCAGTATTCCATCACGTGGGGCGCGCAAAATTTCCGGGAAGCGTTGGCAGCAAAACAGTCCTTTTATATGGGACGTTCGATTGATCCAAACAGCGAGATCGTCACAACTTGCGGCAGTACGGAAGCCATGATGGCGGCGATGATGACCGTAGCCAATCCGGGCGACAAGGTCATCGTATTTTCGCCTTTTTATGAAAACTATGGCGCGGATACGATCTTAGCGGGCGCCGAACCGATCTATGTACCGCTGGAGCCGCCGAACTTTTGTTTTTCTCCCGATGTTTTGGAGGACGCTTTCCGTCAGAAGCCCAAAGCGCTTATTTTATGTAATCCCTCGAACCCCTGCGGCAAGGTGTTTTCTCGCGCGGAATTAGAAATGATTGCCGATTTGGCGCAAAAGTATGACGCTTATGTCATCACGGACGAAGTATATGAACACATTGTCTATGCGCCCCACAAACATACTTATTTTTCTACCCTGCCCGGCATGTGGGAGCGTACGATCGCTTGTTCCTCCCTCTCCAAGACATACTCGATTACAGGCTGGCGGTTGGGTTATACCATTGCTCCGGCAGAGATCACGGAGCGCATCAAAAAAGTGCATGATTTCTTAACTGTGGGCGCGGCGGCTCCTTTACAGGAGGCGGTGATTCCGGGACTAAAATTCTCACAGGATTATTACGATGATCTTATAGCAAAATATACGCACAAGCGCGATTTATTTCTAAAGGGATTGGATGACCTGAAACTGGCCCATACGACGCCGGAAGGCGCATACTATGTGCTCATGGATATTTCTGAGTTTGGCTATGAAAGCGATCTTGAATTTTGTGAAGAGATGGCCCGAGAAGTAGGGGTGGGCGCGGTACCTGGCTCCAGCTTTTTCCGGGAACCCGTTCAGAACCTGATTCGATTTCATTTTGCCAAGCGGGATGAAACCTTATTAGAAGCGCTGAATCGTTTAGAACGGCTACGAGAAAAAATTCCGCCAAAAAGAAATAGGCGCTAAAAGGGAATAAGCGCTAAAAGGCAGTAAGCGTTAAAAAGGAGGTCTTTCTATGCGCGAGCTAAGAAAACAGATCGAAGCCGAGAAAGCGTACTTGATTGCGCTGCGTCGGGAGTTTCATCGACATCCGGAATTGAGTTTACAGGAATATTGGACGGCAAGCCGCATCGAAGAGGAGTTAGATCGCTTTGGAATTGAACATACGCGCATAGGCGACACGGGCGTTTTGGGGGTTCTGCGCGGAGAAGAACCGTATGATAGCGCGCTGGTCCTGCGGGCGGATATTGACGCTCTTCCGATTCAGGAAACCAATCCCATCGCGTACGCCTCGCAAATTTCAGGCGTGATGCATGCCTGTGGGCATGACGCCCATACGGCCTGCCTTTTGGGAGCGGCGAAGGTCTTAGCCCGAAACAAATTCGCTTTTAGAGGCGAGATCCGTTTCATTTTTCAACATGCAGAAGAAATTGGGCAAGGGGCAAAGCCTTTTATTGAAGCGGGGGTTTTAGAAGGAGCGGAGCGCGTTTTTGGGCTTCATACCGCGCCTGATCTTCCCAGCGGGGTGGTTGGTGTGAAACCGGGAGGGAATAATGCGTCGGTGGACCATTTTCGTCTTGTCGTACACGGGAAATCTTCTCATGTGTCTACGCCGCATTTGGGTGTGGATGCGCTGTATATTGCTTGTCAAACCGTAGTGGCTTTCCAGTCGTTGGTTACGCGCTGTACCTCGCCCGTGGAACCGTTGATCATCGGGGTGGGCAAAATGAATGCGGGAACAACCTATAATGCGTTGGCCGAAACCGCAGTACTGGAGGGAACCATACGAGCGGCGTCTCATGAAACAAGAGAGAAAATGCGAAACGCCGTCGCGCGGATCGTGTATCATACGGCAAGCGACTACGGCGGAACGGCCGAAATCGTATGGCGTGATTATGCATCGCCCTTGCTGAATGACCCGCAGGTATGTTTGGAAGTATCCGATGTGGTCAACCAACTTTGGGGAGAAGGCCGTGTCGTAACGGATCGCGCGTTTTCGTTGGCAGGAGATGATTTCGCGGAATATTTGCGTAACGCGCCTGGCGCATACGCTTATTTGGGCACGGGAAATCCTGAAATTCCCAACACGCAGAATCCAGCGCATAATGGAAACTTTGACATAGATGAAAACACGTTGGTTTTGGGCGCAAGCCTTTATGCAGGAGTTGTATGGAAAAAATTATCATCCGGAAACGTTTAGAAAGCGCCGCTTATTGTTTTACAGCGAAATAATAAGCGGGCGGTGGGGAGAGGGAAACCGCTGACACTAAGAGAATGGTCGTAAGTCTTTGATAGAATGGAAAACCATGGCGTGGTTGCGTATTCTGCGGCATGAGCGCACGTTGGTTGCTAAAATTGCGTCGGGGCTGTTTACCATCCTCATAGAAACATCCTGCCTTGTAGAAAGAAAAAGCCACAGATCGAAACACCTTTTCTATCTGTGGCTTTAAAACGAATTATCTGTATAAAAACATCAACGAAGAAATTCCCTTGTTTTCAACAGAGAATAGTCAAATTTTTAAATTATAATAATTTGGTGGACGAGATGGGATTCGAACCCACGACCCCCGCGTTGCGAACGCGATGCTCTCCCAGCTGAGCCACTCGCCCATAGAATTGATAACAGCTTCATTATAAAACAACTCAATCAGAAATGCAAGAATTTTTCCAGTCTTTTTTTAGCCGTAGGGGTTGTGTGAAAAACAAAATTGCCGGCCGGTTGGGGGATTTATGGGTAAAAATAACCATTTTTGCATATACTATCACAGAACACCCTTAAACGAAAAGAAAGAAAGGAAATTTTTATGAATCCGTTTCATGTGACGCCCTGTTCTTTGGAAAGCACGTTAATGGATTGGGCGACAATCCGGCCCGTTCCTTATCAGAAACAATCGGTTGATCCCTATACGCGAACCCGCGTAATTCTCATGAATGGGACTGAATTCGAAGCCAATTGGTTTATGCATCAATTCTCCCGGAATTGCAATAACAATTCCATTCGTCGTACGCTGGCGTTGATGCGCCGTTCAGAACAACAGCAGCAAAAACTGATCAGTTTGCTGAAACCGGCTGATGAAACCATTCTGGAACACACCATTGGCTATGAACAATTGGCCGTGGATCTTACGGCACATTTAGCGCAGAGAGAACCCAATCCTTATGTCAAGCAGGCATTGGATTTTGCTCTTTTAGAAGATTTTGATCATTTGTATCGTTACGCAAACTTCTTAGATCTGGAAACGGGAGAAAAAGCGGAAAATCTGGTGGGCAGATATACGGAAATTATGCCGGGAAGACCTACGATTTCCCATCATCGACATCCGTATGATTCCATTCTCTATCCGATCAACAGCAAACAGGCTCATCCGCAGACGCGGCTGAGCATAGGGATTATCACGGCGGCCGAGCAACAGACGATGAACTATTATATGAACGTTTGCGGGGCCTACCCGAATGACGCCGGACGCAACCTCTATCAGGAGATTGGGATGGTCGAGGAGCAGCACGTGACCCATTACGGCAGCTTACTGGACTCGAATCTGACCTGGCTGGAAAACTTGCTTTTGCATCAATATACGGAAGCTTATTTGTATTTTTCCTGCATGGAAACGGAGACGGATCCGGCAATCCGAAGTATTTGGGCGAAACTCTTGGAGCAAGAGATTGCTCATTTGCATACCGCAGCCGATCTTCTTTACGAAGTTGAACACAAGGAGTATCAGCAAGTGCTTGGGTTTGATGGATGTTTCCCACAGCCTTTGCTGCTGCAATCCAATATTGATTATGTCCGTCAAATTTTAGGAAACTCCGTTCAAATGACGGCTTTAAGAGAAGATTATCGGTGCGTGAACAATATGTTGCCGGATTCCGATTTCTTCCGTTATCAACAGATTGTCAACCATGATCTAAGCACGGTAGAGAGCCACACCGTTATCGAAGAGCATATTCAGCAACAAGGCAGCGACTACCGTTTCGAAGTGGCGGTTAATCCGATCCCGCAGCTGCAAAATCGGACCGTAGATAATACGGACGTTGGTCGTATTCCGGGAGCCTCGGACGCTTGTCAGCTATAAAGAAAGAAAAAACAACAGAGAACCGATAGAGGTTCTCTGTTGTTTTTTTGGGAGCATTCTCATTCAAATTTTCAAATTTTCGTATCGTTGCACCTTATAGAAAAATGGAAGCGATTTTTCTGAAAATGGGGTTTCATATGAGTTTTAATTGCCTCAAAAGAATATTCTTCTCGTACTCCCCGCCAATCCTACAGCCACGCACGTAGCATATCGAACGGAACGGGCGCGTATGAAGTTCATTTTTATTTTTCAGATCCAAATTTTGAATCCTCCATCCAATTTTATTGCCAAAGGGTACCGATCGAGCGGTTTCCCAATAGAAGCCCGTCTACAGATGCAAAAAAATCGTCGTCCTTTCATGGAGTAGCCTGATTGGAGTTGGTAGAGGAGACCCCATAAAGAAGCCCATCAGATGTTTCATAGAACAATAAGAATAGATTCTGTTCGAGAGATTCCCCCATTTTCTTAACGAATATCAAAATAACGATGTCCACCGTATTCAATGACAAAATTTTGAGATTCATGGAAAGAACTCGAGGTTGTTTTGGGCGCATAAAAATAAAGAATACGGTGTTGAACGGCAGAATTTCCTTGGTCAAAAACATATTGAACCGCTTCGACCGCATATTGGTTGGGTTTCTGGGGAGAAACATAATAGCGGTAAGCGGCTCGAACTTGACTGGCATTCTGGTATCCGCCGTAAATCATTCCGTCGCGTAAACATTGCGCTACTAAAGTGGCGCCTTCGCGCGAGGAACTGCATTCTCCCATAACGATACGTTCTAGTAAATCGCGATCGGCGGGAGTAAGGGAAATAACGGTTCCTTTATAGTGGGGATCCGGCTGCGCAATATTCATCAAAAATTGATTGGATTCGACAACAGGAGAAGCGGCTTTGGGTAAAGTGGATTCATCCATATTTTCAAAGGCTGAAAAGTCTCCGCTGAATACCCGATTTTCCGCTGTATCAACCCACTCTGAAGCGTTTTCTTGCACATCGCTGGACTCAACTGGAGGTTCAAAAGCAGAAAAATCGCCTACAACGACAGAAGAAGCCGCTTGGGCGGGCAGACAGAGTACTCCGAGAAACAACATTAAAAGTAGTGAGAGAAAACCAATGGTTTTTGTATAAACTAACACAAAAAACATCCTTTCTTATAAAATTTCAGAAAACAAATAGCCATTTTTTCAAATTTAAAACACACCATTCTAATTATAACGGATCAAAAGGAAAGGAGACAAGCCCTTTTTGGGAGAGAATTGGCAAATAAAATGTTGAAATTACGCGGAATTTTTATTGCACAAACGACTGAATAACGGGGAAAGCGACAGTATTTCCGGTTTTTTTCTGGAGGTTTTTTTTCCCAAAAAAAGAATATTGCAAAAGGCAATCATTCCAAAGAAAAACGAAGTCAGAAAAGTCCGACGACGTAAATGGAATAGAGGAAGAGAGGGTCAGATTTGGGGATGAAAAACCATGCCAGAGCAGCAGATGCGGAATTATTTGTAGACGGCGGAGATTGTGCGGATATGAAAGCGTTAAAGAAAGTTTTGCGCCACCATTTATCGTACTTGGCTGATCCCAAGGGGGATGAAACGCATTGGATGATCAGTGTTGATTTGAGCCGACAGCATTGGAAGCCAACGCCGGAAGAGGAACAGGAGTTAGCGATCTTGGTCAACTCCGAAAAAAAACTCATCTGGGGACGAATTCTCCTTCCGGAAAACGAACGCGACCCCATTTTTTCGGAATTAGAAGACGATGCGGATTGGAAAGAACGGTTTTCCGACGGAAATACGACTTTAATCCGTCAAAATCTCCGATCCGGACAAAATTTTTATACGCGGGGCAATGTGGTAATTCTAGGAGACGTCAATCCTGGAGCGGAAGTTGTGGCAGGCGGAAGCATCTTGGTGGTTGGCGCTTTGAGAGGAATGGCTCATGCAGGAAGATTCGGGGATGAGCAAAAAATTGTGGCGGCTTTGAAGATGCAGCCGATCCAGATCCGTATTGCTGAGCACATTACCCGCCCGCCCGACGGAGAGAGGGAAGAGAGGCTTTCTCCCGAAATCGCTAAAATTAAAAATAACCGGGTTATTATAGAAACCATGCATATTTAGGGATCAAACAAGGGTGAAAGAACGAAAAAACGACTGAAAAATGAAAACATGAGGTGAAGCATATGAAAGGAAAGGTATTGGTTGTTACATCCGGAAAAGGAGGGGTTGGAAAAACAACGACGACGGCGAATTTGGGAACGGCTTTGGCGATGAAAGAACAAAAAGTGGTATTGGTAGATACCGATATTGGATTGAGAAATCTGGATGTGGTGATGGGATTAGAAAATCGGATTGTTTTTGATATTGTCGATGTGGTCAATGGCGATTGCAAGCTAAATCAGGCGCTGATCCGCGATAAGCGGTTTGAAGGGATGTATTTGCTGCCGGCCGCCCAAACGCGCGATAAAACAGCCGTATCGCCCCATCAGATGAAAATTCTGACCGAAGAACTGAAAAAAGAATTTGATTACGTACTCATTGATTGTCCGGCGGGGATTGAACGTGGGTTTAAAAACGCTATTGCCGGAGCGGATCAGGCCGTGGTCGTAGCGACGCCCGAGGTGTCTTCTATCCGAGATGCGGATCGCATTATCGGACTTTTGGAGTCGGCCGGATTAAAAAATTCGCGCTTAATTATCAATCGGATGCGCCCGCAAATGGTGCATATGGGCGACATGATGGATATTGACGATATTACCGATATTTTAGCCATTGATTTATTGGGGGTGGTGCCGGAAGACGAAGCGATTGTAGTTTCCACGAATCGAGGCGAACCGGCGGTCTTGAGCCGGACGTCGAAAGCGGGCGAAGCGTACCTGCGTATTTGCAGCCGCATTATGGGTGAAGACGTTCCGTTCGTTCCGCTTGACGAACCGAATAGTTTCTTCCGTCGGATGCGCCGGGCCTTCCGGATGGCGCGCTAAGAGAGGGGGGGATCAGATGCTGGATTTGTTTTATCGGCTATTTGGAAAAGAAAATTCTAATAGCAAAGAAATTGCCAGTGAGCGCCTCCGTTTGGTGTTGGTTCAGGACCGTTATTCGGTATCGGCGGATATTTTGGAAACCCTAAAAGAAGAAATGTTAGCCGTGATCAAAAAATATTTGGACATTGATGCGGATGGACTGTGCGTCCAAGTTGAAAATGATAACCGAACCGTTGCATTGGTGGCGAATATCCCCATTCGGGGGCTGCATCATTCAGAAAGAGAGGAGGAACATAACGCCCCTACGACCAGCGCGGTTTAAAGTCGAAGAGATCTTTTTACAAGAAAAATCCCGGATTGCCTGTACAAGGAGAAATGGAAAAGGTAAAATAATAAAATGAGAGAAACTCTCTAACATTTTCTCCATTTTTGAACGGACAAGATAGGGGATTTTTCCATGAATATAAAAAGAATACTTTATTTAGATAAACGTTTTCTGCTCTTCCTGTTCATCCTTTGTTCGGTCGGATTGATGTTGGTTGCCAGCGCCGGAAGCAGCATCACCTCGGACCCGCTCTATTATATGAAAAGACAGCTGGTTTGGATGCTGATGGGGCTGGGAGTTGCGTTATGCGTCATGGTGTATGACTACGGGCAAACGGAGCGTTACTGGAAGATCTTATATGGAACCGCCTTAGTTCTTCTCGTTTGGGTAACTTTTTTTGGCGTTGAACAAAGAGGCATCAGCGGATGGATCAAATTAGGCCCGTTGCCGATTCTTTTTCAGCCGGCTGAGTTGACCAAAATTTTATTGATTGTATCTTTTGCCAATTTTTTACACCATCGTCAGGGAAATATGGAAACCTTTTCCCAAATGCTGCCGGCTTTTGTTTTTACCGGGATTCCTTTTTTACTGGTGGCCTCGCAGCCGGATTTGGGAACGGCTTTAGCTTATATTTCCATTACGGTTTTTATGATGTTCGTGGCCGGGGCCAATCCCAAAATTTTGATCGCTTTGGTCGTGAGCGGCTTGGGTTTAGCCATTCTGGCGCTCGTTTTGCATTATCAAGTCGGATTGCCTTTGCCGTTAGCCGATTATCAAATTCAACGTTTTACCGTATTTCTTTCGCCCTATGAAGACGGTTATGGTGGACGCGGAAGCGGATGGAATACCATTCAATCGTTAATTGCGATTGGTTCGGGCGGATTTTGGGGAAAGGGGCTTTTTGAGGGCACACAGGTACAATTAAACTTTCTGCCGGAACACCATACGGATTTTATTTTTTCCGTTTTAGGCGAAGAATTAGGTTTTTTAGGAGCCGGTGCGGTGATTGTTTTATATGGCTTATTATTGTGGCGCGCATTGGTCATTGCTCGTCAAGCCCCGGATCAACGGGGGATGCTGATGATTGTAGGCGTGACGGCCATGTGGCTTTTTCACATTTACGAAAGCATTGGCATGTGTTTAGGCATTATGCCCATTACCGGCATCCCTCTGCCTTTCTTAAGTTATGGCGGAAGTTCCATGATTACCAACTTTATTGGCGTGGGGATCATTCTAAGCGTAAATATTCGAGAAAAATCGATCGTATTTTGAAAAGGTTCCAGCGGTCTAGAATGGGAGGATGATGCATACATTGCAAAAGAGAAGGTGAAAAAGGAGGAAACCGGTATGTTTCTTTCATTTAAAAACCGTATGATCGCTGCGGGAATTATGATCTTGACCGCGGCCGTATTATTGGAAACGCCTTGGCAGTCGCAAACACGCTGCGTGATGGAATATGTGCTGGATAACCCTCTGAATTGGGAACATTGTGTAGAAGTTTTTTCTTCCCTGCAATAGGCTTTTGAAAGCGATCGAAGATGAAAATAGGAAAGCTGTGGGGAATTCCAATAAAAATTCATTGGACCATGCTGATTTTGTTGGCCCTGTATCTGGTTGCCGGATTGGGCGAAACGGTTCTGGTCGTTTTAGGCGCGGTTTTGCTGCATGAATTGGGGCACGCGGTCGCGGCGGGAATTTTAGGCATTAAAGTGTCGGAAGTACAATTGTTTCCCTTCGGCGGACAGGCAAAAATAGAAGATTTTACTGCCATGCATCCCCTAAAAGAGATTGGGGTTGCGCTAGCCGGGCCGGCGATCAGTCTCATGCTGGCCGGGCTTTTTTCTTGGATTTTCTCTGGGGAGAACCATGCGCTGGGAGAGGCGTTTGTTCAGGTCAACTGGCTTCTTTTTGGATTTAATCTCTTACAGATCGGAAGAGCACACGTCTGAACTCC
>CALXSZ010000180.1 GCA_944391275.1 uncultured Syntrophomonadaceae bacterium | reverse complement strand
CAATAACCCGGTTGTCATAAAAGTATAATCCCGGAACGATATAATGGGATTTTGGTTGAGCCGGTTTCTCCTCAATGCTGATGGCTTTACCGTTTTCATCGAATTCACCAACGCCAAAAGCCTCGGGATGTTCGACGTAATAGCCAAAAATGGTTGCACCTGTGCGTTTCTCCAGCGCTTGTGCAAGCTGTTTTTCCAAATTTTTGCCGTAGAAAACATTGTCGCCTAAGACCAAACACACGTGATCATTTCCGATAAATTCTTCTCCCACCATGAAGGCGTCGGCGATCCCACGTGGGACCATTTGTTCTTTATAGGAGATCTTTATTCCTAAAGAACGGCCGTCTCCTAATAAACGTTGAAACGGTTCCATATCTCCCGGTGGAACAATGATTAAAATTTCTCGAATATTGGCTTGAAGCAAAACCGTTAACGGATAGTACAAAAGTGGTTTGTCATAAACCGGCAAAAGCGGTTTACAAACCGGGCGGGTCATGGGATAGAGCCGGGTTCCTTTTCCAGCGGCCAGTATAATTCCTTTCATAAACACATTCCTCATTTCTCGATTAAATAGAAAATGTTATTATTCGATATGAAAAAAAGTCGTTAAACGTGTTTCACGTGGATTTTTATGACGAAAATTTTTTGCGGAATACGAAAAAACGTTGTCCTAAATAGTTGAATCCTGTATAAAAACCCATACCAATTATCATTGCGATATTTTCTTGAACAGAAATCGATTGGTTTATGAACACTTGAACAACCAATGATTTCGCCAGATGGTAAGCGAGAAGATAACAGACACCAACGGTTAGCATAAATTTGCAAACTTGTAATCCGGAGCGACTTTGGTTTTGGAACGTAAAGTATTTATTTAAAAAGAAACTGACAATTCCGCCAACAATATAATTAGCTGCTGAAGAAACCCAGTAGGTACAATGAAACACATTATAAAGGAAAAACATGATCCCGCAGCCAATAAGGGTGTTGACGATTCCTACCAACAAAAATTTGGGAACCGTTGAATCAAAAAATTTCTGCTGCATTTTCATTTTCCTCATTTGTTTCGCAGACAATAAAAAGGGGACGTTTTTTTGTTTCCAAATACGTTTTCGCGAGATATTGCCCTAAAATGCCGATGCAAAATAGCTGAATACCGCCGATGAATAGGATCATACAGGCCAGCGATGGCCAACCGCCCACAGGATCGCCTAAAATCAATGTTTTCACAACGATATAGATAATCCACAGAAAAGCAACTAAGCAAAGAATGATTCCCATAATGGAGGAAATTTGAAGTGGCGCTGTAGAAAATGCCGTAATTCCCTCCAAAGAATATTTAAATAGTTTCCAGAAGGACCATTTTGTTTCACCAGCAACCCGTTCGACATTTTCATACGGCAGCCAATACGTACGAAAACCGACCCAACCAAAGATTCCTTTGGAAAAACGATTGTATTCTCTGATGGCTAGAATGGCGTCCACCATCGAACGCGTCATCAGACGAAAGTCTCGCGCGCCATCTACAATATCCGCGTCGGAAATTTTATTAATCAATTTATAAAAGCATCGAGCGCAAAAACTACGGAGAATCGGCTCGCCTTTACGGGTGACTCGACGAGTTGCAACGCTCTCATATTCGTTGGTCTTTAGAATTTGATACATTTCCGGTAGAAGAGCAGGGGGATCTTGCATATCGGCGTCCATGACGGCGACATAATTGCCCTTTGCATGTTTTAAGCCTGCGTAAATTGCCGCTTCTTTTCCAAAATTTCTCGAAAAGGATAGGTAATGAACCCGTTTATCCAACGCTGCAAAACTGCGTAAAAGGTCGAGCGTTTGATCGTTTGATCCATCATTGACAAAAAGAAATTCGAATTGAACCGCATATAATTTTGTCATTTGCTCGGCAACCGATTGAATTTCTTGCCAAAAATAAGGAAGCGCTTTTTCTTCATTATAGCAGGGAACAACTGTGGTGATAAGAGGGAAATTTTGATTGTGGATAATCATCAAGCATTCCCTCCTTCCAGTGTGCAAAAATAAACCAGGCAGCCCTGTGTCGTAATGGGGTTGACGTTTTGGAGTTTTAAATATTGGTTTATCTGTTGAAATAGTTCTTTTCTTTCTAGATTGTTGTTGAGCACATATAAAAGGAAGCCTTGACTTAGGTCGTAACTATTTTGAGCCCGGCTTAAACCGGAAAAATCCCCCTTTTCACATCGAAAAACAGCCGGGAAATTTTGCCACTCATACATAAATCGGTCTGCATTATTATGAGAAGAAGAAATATTTAAAACAATTACAGGATAATTGTCGTATTCTTGTAAATCCTGATTGCGTTGTTCAAGGTGTTGGTAGACGTAATCTATCGTTTGCATTTTATAACTGGCTAAAGTAATGAAAGAAAAGATCACCATCAGTGTTACGGCAAGGATTTTTTTCCTGTTTATACAAAGACGGGCAATCCAAAAAGTAACGTAAACAACAAATAAAGAAATAAACGGAAAAATACACATATAATATCGAATGGTTTGATAAGGAGCAATTTTGGTGACAAGAATGATGTAACCGAACGTTACAACGACAAAAGAAAGAATGGTTCCGGCTTCCAGAGAAATAGTCAAACCGTTTGGTTGATCGGATGGTCGGTGAAAATAAACATGAAGATTTTTGTCAGCACATTGAACAGTAATGTGAAGG
>CALXSZ010000179.1 GCA_944391275.1 uncultured Syntrophomonadaceae bacterium | reverse complement strand
ATTTCTAAAAATTTCCCATAGGATAAGAGATACAGTCCAGCGGTTTTTACTTTTTTTTGCGTAAGGGCTTCTAAGGCTCGTTGGTATAAATGCAGCTGAAGCGCATATCGTTCCATAAGAATCGGTTTGGCTGTGTCAAATTTCCCGACATAATCGGTTTTATAATCCACTAAAACCAGCCCCTCCTCTTCTTCAAAATATAAATCGATCACCCCCTGAAGCATTATTTTTTCTGAAGCCGTCCCATCTTCCGCATATTCGGGGAAAACTTCCTCCACTGGCAACATAAAATTAAAGGGGACTTCCCGATATACAGGGGAAGCCTGCCGTATGCGTTCTCCGAATGGACTATTGAGCAATTGATAAATAGAGTGAAGTGGAATCATTCGGCTTTCTTCTTCGGTAAAAAAAGATTGCTGTTGAAGTTTGGTTAACTGATCCCGTAGCTGTTCCATCGTTTGAGCCTGAGAAAAATCGATATAGCGCAGAAACTGATGGACAAGAGTTCCCCGGTAACGAGCGTCAACTTGATCCTGCGTCGTTTTCGACAGCGTGAATAAAGGCGCTTGCAAGGTAATCTTCTCTGAATCGTCCTGCT
This sequence comes from uncultured Syntrophomonadaceae bacterium, assembly GCA_944391275.1. Classification (GTDB taxonomy): domain Bacteria; phylum Bacillota; class Syntrophomonadia; order Syntrophomonadales; family Syntrophomonadaceae; genus CALXSZ01. Next base: position 6,611 of record CALXSZ010000179.1, on the reverse strand, counting down.
CAAATTCTTCTACTTGCATTTGTTTCATCTGCGTAACCGTTATTTTAGAAGGAATTTGCAGGGATTCTGAAAAAGGATACTGCCAAGTAAGCTTCTGAATGAGTTTCGATGTCATTTCTTCCGGAAATTCAGACGGACCGGTTAATTGGTTTTGTAAAATCTGCTGTTTTTTTTGTTGTTGATCTACTTTTTCCTGAAGGTAGGAAGCAAATTGCCTTCGATTGTAGAGACAAACTTCCCACTGGGAAGTCCAGCTGGTTTCTATTTCTTTTAAATAGGATTCCCCAATCCACTCACGCAGGGGATATCCATCTGGATGTTTCATTAAAACCATTCCGATCCAATCCAACCACGTTCCAGCATGGGAAATTTCATATAAATTACCGCCTAAATTCCAACGTTTCACAGCCTGAGAAAGATTCTTTACGCTCGCACTAAAAATAAGCTGTTGCTGCGCACGGGTACAGGCAACGTATAAAACCCGCATCTCCTCGGCCAACTGTTCCTTATGAATCCGTCGGGCAATAATTGCCCTGGGAAGTGTATTCCGATAAATATGCCTTTTCAAATCGGCAAATTGAATGCCCATACCCAATTCTTTATGTAGCAAAAGCTGCGCTTGCGTATCACGAAAATTCATTTTTCTTCCAACGCTAGCCAATAAAACAATCGGGAATTCCAACCCTTTACTCTTATGTACGCTCATGATACGTACAACATCATCCTTTTCATTCAACAAGCCTGCAACGCCATCGTCTTTCGTCGTACTTTGCTGCATTTTTTCTATATAACGTAAAAACCGGAAAAGTCCCTGCAACGGTTGCTTTTGGAAGGCTTCGGCTTTTTCTAATAGAAGTCTTAGATTAGCTTGACGCTGTTTTCCGCCAGGCATGGCTCCCACATAGGCATAATAACCCGTTTCCCGAAATAACTTCCAGATAAACTCGCTTAAGGGGAATTGCCGCGCGTCTTCTTGCCACTGTTGACAGCGCCGCATAAAATCCTGCAAACGAAAAGCCAAATCATTCTTCATGGCGCCAGCGTATTCCTGCATGGCCTTCTGATAACGCACATGCGGAAAATGGATACGAATCTGCACCAGATCCTCCAACGAAAATCCGAATAAGGGCGAATGTAGTACGCTCAATAGGGGAAGATCCTGTAATTGATTATCCAAAAGGCGCAATAAATCCAAAAACATCGTAACCTCAATAACGTCCAGGTACCCTTTTCCCTGGCTTGTATAAACCGGAATGCCCTGTTCTGCTAAAATTTGCGCCATCGGATCGGCATACGAAGCGAGCGAACGCATTAATATAACGATATCATGGTAACAAACCGGGCGTTCTACGCCATTCTCCAAGATGGTTTCCCGCATCAGGGATTGAATTTTTTGCGCCAGCATCAAGGCTTCCATCTCAGCGTCATTCCATCGTTCTAATTCTTCCAATAAAGCATCCTCATTGCGCATTCCATCCTCTGCTTCCGAGACGTCCGCTTCCGCCGCAGTTTCTAAAATCAGTAATTCAACCGGTTTTCCTTCGGGCTGATTCGGTCCATAAAGCAATTTCGCTCGATCATCATAATCTATTTCGGCCGTTTGGCTCCGCATAATGCGGGAAAACACATCGTTAATCGCCGCTAAAATACGTTGCGTACTGCGGAAATTATGCTGCATATCAACAACAACACCGGATATATCGGCCTCTTCTCCTCTTTTTTGATACGTTTCATAATAGGAGCGAAACAAATCCGGGTCGGCGGAACGGAACCGATAAATACTTTGTTTGATATCGCCAACCATAAATACATGATTTTTTCGGCTGATGCACCGTAAAATCTCATCCTGCACCAAATTGCTGTCTTGATATTCATCAACAAAAATTTCCCTAAAACGTTCCCGATAGTGCTTGGCGACTTCCGGAAGTCGCAGCAATTGTAACGCAATATGTTCTAAATCATTAAAATCTAAAAGACCCTGTTCTTGTTTTACCGCTTGGTAGCGACGCATAAATTTTTGAACAAGACATTGTAGAGCCTCCATCATCGGTTTCATTTTTTGCAAATCTTCCAGCGTCTGTTTTTTGTCCTCGCCTGCTTTCTGATAGAATTCGTTGAAACATTCCTTAGCGAAATTGCGTAATTGTTGCACATTCTTCTTTAAGTTTTCCTCTGTCGTTTTGGGCGCATTCGGTAAACGGCCAAATGAAACGCTTTGGCAAGCTTCCGAAACTTTTTGCGGACATTCTTGCAAAATCCACTTCAAATGTTGGATCATTTCCCGTTCTTTCTGCAAAAAAGGAAAATACTTTTCCGCTAACATCGCGTCGGAATCGACCAATTGAATGGCTTGATCGAGATAATTCTCCGCTCCATCTAAAAGCATTCCCATCTGAACAAATTGCTCTTGTACCAGTGGATGAGAAGAGGTTAAGCTCAAATCGTCCGGAACAAACTGCTGGATTTTTTGCTGTAACCACTCGCTTGGATCGGGTTGGTTTTGAATGAAATCATAAATTTGAAAAACCAAATCCCGTAGTTTTTGGTCTTTTCTGGGGGTAGCAAATCGATCCGCCAAACCTAAAAAATCGTCCGTTGCCGCTTCGTACTCTTTTTCCAATACATCTTGAATTACTTCTTCCCGAAGCATCTGACTTTCGGCAGCATCCATTACTCGAAAATTCGCGTCCAGATGGATCATAAAGGCGTATTGTCGTACCACTTCCATACAAAAAGCATGAATGGTGCTGATTGAAGCGATTCCCACAAAATGGAGCTGTTTTCTCACCCATTTTTTTTCTTCTCCTTCTACATCCTCCAACGCTTCTTGCAATTTTTGATGAATCCGCAAGCGCATTTCGCCAGCAGCCGCATTGGTAAAGGTAACCATTAAGATTTGATCCATGCCCACGTGTTCCTGTAAAATCAAACGCAACAAACGTTCAACTAGAACGGCCGTTTTCCCAGCACCCGCCGCCGCAGACACTAAAATATTTTTCTCTCGAATTTCAATGGCTTCTTTCTGAGCAAAAGTCCAATCTCTTCGCATCACGATTCCTCTTTCTCATCCTTTTCCAAAGTCAATTTCATCTGCTCTATAACGGTTTCAGGATCGTATTTTCGTAGCCAGCGATATTGATTGTCCGGCAAAGACAAGTCAAATTGACAAATCGCATGATATGAACAATACTTGCAGGCGGTATTTCCTTTCCCATCGTTGGTAGGACGAATCTCACATTTTCCTTGCAACATTTCTTGAGCTTTCTCTTTTAGCCAATATTGTACATATTGAAGAATCACGCGCAAAGCGTCTGAAGAAAAAGCCGTTGTTTTCGCACTCAACATCTGGTTTTTCAGTAAACCCGCAGGAATAATCGCCGATGTACTCCCTGCTTGTAAGGTTCGATCCATGCTTTGAATTACATCCACATCTTTTAATAACACGCCATTCAAGCGGAATTCTTTGAGTAAAGCAGCGTCGGAAACAGGTTCCGAAATATTTTTTTCCTCCAACCAAGGTTCGTCTAGGTGAAAGAAAAACATGCCTGCCAATTGAGGGACACGGTGATCTTTTGAGTCCCACCCATTCAATAGGGCAATTGCATAAAGCGCCAGTTGGATCTCCAAACCATTATACAAATCCGAAAGTTGAAAAGTTTTAGCCCCCGTTTTATAGTCGACGATCCGGATCCAGACCTTATCCTGCTCCGGATAGAGATCCACTCGGTCAATTCTTCCTTCCAACAATACGATTTTTCCATCCTGCAACAGGATTTTGACGGGCGGAATCTCTCCATATCGCCCAAATTTCAATTCATAATAAAAGGGCTGGTATTCTCCGCTTCCAATCTGACAAGTAAGCATCCAAGCCGAAAGACGAAACATCTGATTCAATCTTCTCTGCACATACTGATTTCTAAAAGATGTTTGAAAAACGCCCTTCCCATAATCTTCCGGGACCGCCTGCAACACTTCTTGAATCAGGATTTCACTGGATGATCGGTCCAAATCTTTCCATTGAAGACGCTTTTCATCTATTTTATGACCGTAATTTTCCAGAAGAAAATGCATATATTCCCCTATATCCGGAGCCTGTAACGCAAATTGTTTTCTTTCTTCTGGATGCAGACCATACCGAACAAGTTGCGAAAAAGGGCATTTCGCGTAGTTTTCCATTCGGGAGATGCTGATAGGGAAAATTTGTTTTTGTTCATACAAACGGTAAGCGGACTGCTTGTCTAACCGAACAGGCTGGTTGGTATGAAAGAGCGCCCTTTCAAGATTCTGGACAGCTCCTTTCCATCGAGGATGCTGAGCGTACCAAGTATACGCTTGTTTCCATTCCCCTAATGGTTTGCCGTCATCCCGCCAGTCGCATAACCGATCAACCAAGAATGGAAAAAGCGCCCGACTGCCGGAAGGAGGCTCCGGTTGTTCGTTGATCAAGGCATAGGGTACGTCTGGAAAAATCTTCGTAAACTGCTCGAGGAAAACGGCTGGTTTACGCCCACTCCCTTTTCCATCGGATAAAGCATAGGAAAAATGAATCCATTGCTGCGCTCGGGTTATGGTCTGATAAACATGGTAGTATTCCTGCATGATTTTTAATTCCGGGGACAAACTGATTTCCGCGCCATTCTCACGGAAAAATTCTTTTTCTTCCGTAAGAAGAACCCCTTTTTCTGAGTTAGCCGCAGGCAACACGCCATCATGAAACCCCATGACCCATAACGCCTTTACCTCCGGCATTAAAATCTGCTGCATATCGCCAATTATGACCTGATCCTGTCGATCCGGCAAAACGCCTACTTCAACCGAAGCGATCCCAGCCTGCAAAATCTGGATATATTGCAAAGCCGTCACGGGTTGTTCGCCTAAAATTTCAACCAATTGGTCCATGATTTCCATACAATACTTCCAAGCTTGTTCGATTTGCGAAGCCAATTCCATGTTCCCTTGTTCACGCAGAGTAATGATTTGATCCAACAGTTTTTCTCGAATCCGAAGAGTTTCGATACATTGATACAGTCCTCTAGTAAAATCTTCGTAGGTTTTAGCGGTTTGCAAGGCCGGGAAACAAGTATTTGCATAGAGAAGAAATTCTTCACGCCATTGATTGAATTGCTCTAAGCGTTCCGGATTTCCCGCGGTAAAAGGCCGCTGCCAGCGTTTCCCCTCGATCCCCCAAGCCAAACAATAGTTTTCCAATTCCTCATAAATTTCCCTCGGAAAAAGCCCTAGTCCTGTCTTAAATGCAGCAAAAACATCCTCAAAACGCATATTCTTTCGCACACTTTCCAGGGTTGCAAATAAGAACTGAACGATTGGCTGATGCATCATCGTATGTTTTTTCGAAACAAATCCAGGAATTCCATAGGCCTGAAATACGCGTTCAATGAGCGGAGCATAAGTTTCCAATTGAAAGACCGCCACGCCAATTTCTCGCCATCGCAGATGTTTTTCCGCTGTCCAGGCAAGAATTTGACAGGCCGCCGCCTTTACTTCCGCATAAGGGGATTTGGTTTCATGAATTTTTAATTGATCGACCGTTCCATGATAAGGTTGGGTGGGAAAAGCAAAGGCCCATCGTTCTAAATGTCTTAAGGCCGCAGATTTATTCGCTTTAAACGGCGTTGTTAAAAAAATAGGGGGGCCTTCTTGTACGTCTACGTTTTTCACGAAACGACGGATTTTTTCCCAACTTACCCGAACCGGTTCGAACAAGTCTCGATCATAAATATTTTCACGTAAATCCATCGTAAAACTAATGGTTAGATCCTGCACCACCCGAAGAAGTTGTTCGATCGTTTTTCGGTGAGGCGTCGTAAAACCAGAGAATCCGTCTATCCAGATAAAGCTGTTTTGAAGAAATCGGCAAGACAAAATATTGGATAAAACAAGCTGTTGAGAAGATTCTTCATCCAAATAATGCCCTTCCATATACGCTTCCATATCCTCCTGCAACAAAGCCAAATCCTGTAACTTGCGTTTTAGTAAATCCGACCCTTGTTCAGACAACTCGCGCAGTTTTTCCGAAGTGACTCCTTCTCTTCCCAATTCTTCCAATGTTTCGGTCAGCTGTTCTAATATCCCGTTCTGTTCTCGAACTTGTCCGTACAAGTTTAATTGCGCGCTTTTTTCGAGCAGAATTTTTTTTAGCAATAAAATTTTCCCCAATGGACGGAGTACAACCAAACGATCCGCTCCCGTTTCCTCCAAGACACGTCGGGATAAACTGCTGAAGCTTAGTACTTCAGCCTGTAATAATCCTTCTGTTCCTAAAAAATGGATAAGTTCCCGTTCGGCCTGGAGAGTAAATAACTCCGGTACCAACAAAATACATTTTGCCTGCGGATCTTTCAGCATTTTTTCTTTGATTTGCCGATAGATTGTTCGGGTTTTTCCATATCCCGCTCGCCCAATAATATAGTGAATCATACGGTTTTTCCTGCTTTTTATTCGAACTAACCCTTATCTTTCCTAATAATTTCAGTTTATCATAAAGGGCTAGGAATTAATATTTTTATTTTCACTTCCAAAAACTTTTTCATATAATGCAGAAAAAACAGTAGCTGAAACCATAGCGATTTTCCCGTACTTGTCAATTTATG
>CALXSZ010000178.1 GCA_944391275.1 uncultured Syntrophomonadaceae bacterium | reverse complement strand
GGATTGAATGCGGCTTTCAGCGTCTCATTACCGTTTTGGCGAGCGACGATCTAGAGCTGGATTCAGATGAGATTGGATTAATTGGGTCTCCTACTAAGGTTATGAAGTCCTTCGTTGCCAAACCCCGTCAGCGTGGGGAAATTTTGGAAGGAGATTCGTCTTCTGAACTGGTTCAGTCCCTCTTTTCGAGACTGTTGTCAACCAAAGCTTTATCTTAAAATGAGGAGAAAATAGAAACATGAGTATTAAAATTGATCGGGATTTATGTATTGGCTGCGGATTATGCGTAGACACTTGCACCTTTGACGCCTTACAGATGAACGGTGATAAACCGGAATACGATCTTGAAAAATGTACTTCTTGCGGATTATGTGTTGACAACTGTCCAGTAGAAGCCATTTCAACCGTCTTGCAGGCTTCTGAACATAATGCGTTTGACGACTATCGAGGCGTATGGGTTTTTGCCGAACAACGCTACGGCGAATTGGAAGTCGTTTCTTTAGAGTTGCTCAGCGAAGGTCGAAAATTGGCTCGCGCGCTCGACACCTCTTTAACGATGGTTTTGCCCGGCCATACAAACATCGAACAAATGGCGAAAGATCTCATTGCTTACGGAGCCGATCGCGTATTGGTATTGGATCATGAATTGCTAGACGTGTATACGACCGATGGATATACGAACGCCATTTATCAGCAGGTTGTTAAACAAAAACCGGAAATTTTCCTAATTGGCGCTACGATGATTGGGCGAGACTTTGGTCCCCGTTTAGCTGCCCGTCTTAAAACCGGATTAACCGCCGACTGTACACATTTAGGAATTGATCCTGAAACCCGTAATTTCCTGCAAACGCGTCCGGCTTTTGGAGGAAATCTTATGGCAACGATTATTTGTCCGAATACACGCCCGCAAATGGCTACTGTGCGTCCCGGCACCATGGCAAAGGCCGAATTGCAAAATAATCCTTCCGGAGTTATTGAACACGCCGAGGTTTCTCTTCAATCCAACGAAATTCGTACATTTGTTGAACGAGTCGTTAGTACTGTGCGTGAGGGTATCGCAATTGAGGACGCCAAAATTGTTGTAGCGGTTGGTCGTGGTCTAAAATCCTCCAAAGATTTAGTCCTGATTGAACAGCTAGCCCATCTATTAAAAGCATCCATCGCCGTAACTCGTCCTTTAGCCGAAGCGGGTTGGTACCCGGCTTCCCATCAGGTTGGTTTAACAGGAAAAACCATTCGACCCAATCTTTACATCGCCATCGGTATTTCTGGCGCCAGCCAACATGTTGTTGGCATGCAGGATTCGAAATGCATTGTAGCTATTAACAAAGATCCCGACGCCGATATTTTCAACATTGCCCACTACGGGATCGTCGCAGATTTATACAAAATTGTTCCCGAAATGATTCGCGCTTTAGAAAAACATAACGAATTAATTCCTGAAGACTAGTTGTTTCACAGAAAAATCCTACATCCATATTATACAAAATTATACAAAGAAAAAGAGACAGGTTTTTTCCCTGTCTCTTTTTGATTTTTGATGATTTTTATACAAAATATCCCTGCTTAAAATCTTTTCATGAAGAATTGGATTTATTGTTATTTAACAATCTTAAAAAGTACTTTTTCTTTTGTGACTGATCTAATCCTGTTAAAAAGCCTGTTGGTATTGGGCTAAAGATTTTTCAAACTTTCTTACGAACAAGCGTTGTTGAGGAAGGAAATTCCCGATTTCTGATATTTTTAGAATCTTCGCATGACGCGAAGAGAAGATTTTTTCAATCTTTCCTCTCTTAATAAAAGGTTAAAACAAGAGTTTTTTCTTACAGCGTTTGATCAAATCGTTGAATAATCCGTTCCGTTTCCTGATTAATTCCTTCATAATCCATGGCAGAAAGATACCGTTTTTCAGCCAATTGATGATGCTGACGGCGTTCATATAGATAGTCGGTTATTCTTTGAACGTCTACTTTTTTCGTAAAAGATAAGTCTTTTTGGTTTTGCGCGGATTTGCACAATTCGATTTTCATGAGTATTTGAGAGCTGGGTAAAACCACTTCATATTGAATTCCAAAAGAATTTAATAACACAACCGCTTTTTTGCTTTGAGGTAATGCTACAATATCCACTTTTTGCGGATCTGCCGGAGAATGATAAATTTCCGTTTCCACTCCATACTCCGGACATTTTTGCGCAAGCCGTTTCATAAACTGTTCGGCAATTGGCTGCATACTGCAATTGATCCCAATATATTGCCACTCCGAATGAAATATTTCAGGACTTAAATGAATAACCCCATCCGGTGTAAAACCGGCTGCAAAAAGATGTCGTACAGCATTTTTCGGATGGTTTTTCGTATTTTGGAACAATTGTTCTTCGATCAACTGAGTTTGTTGTTCCAGTTCACGTTGTACCATTGGATAGACTGCATCTTTTTCTAGATCCGCCCACCAGTTTTGTTCTTGTATTTCCCATTCTTGTCGAGTCTGATGAAGCCATTTTTCGTATATTCCGGCCGTTTTTTCCGTATCATACTCCGTCATTCCTTTATCCGTTTCATTCCTCCCATGTTGATCCGCATTCCAATATTGCCATAAATTCAAAATTTCATCATTCGGGCGCGTAGGAACTAAGGCATGCGGCGCAGTCGCGTCAATAATGCAGAACCCAGCCTGTGGAACAGCAACGGCGTCCATGGAGTCTGGATCCGACGGACAGCGAAACCATTCGGTTTGAAACCCTTTTTTCGCAAAATAAGCGCCAATTTTTTTAATCATGGTTGATTTTCCAAAACCCGGACCGCCTTTAATGAGCAATCTTGTCATTTGAGGCGACATGGCAATGGAATCAAAGTACGGCCAAAAACCATAATATGAGTTACTACCAGCGAAAAATTCTCTTTTTCCATCCTGATTCATACGAATCCCCCATCTTTTTTCAATAGTATTTTCTCATTTGAATTCATTTATTTATAAGTTTTAAAGAAACAAAATAGAACAAAAAATATAAAAAAATCGACTCCACTTTTGAAATGGAGTCGATCCGTTATCAATAAAAATAACAGTTGAATGACCTCATAGGCGGCAGATTTTAACAATTCATTCTTTAGAAGCAGGGTACGCAGCTACCTTGATAGGTTTCTTCAATAAACGTGCGTACGGTATCCGATTGCAGCGCCTGAACCAGTTTGGCAATATTTTCATCATCCTGATCTTCCGCACGAACAACCAAAACATTTCCATAAGGCGAATCGCTCGGTTCCATCACAAGGGCGTCTTCAACCGGATTCAATCCGCCTTCAATCGCATAATTACTGTTAATCACACAGATATCCATATCTTCTAAAGCACGCGGCAACATCGCAGCATCCATCTGTTGAATGGTCAAATTCTTCGGATTTTCTACAATATCCGCTTCCGTAGCGCTAACCCCCGCGCCTTCCGTTAAAGTGATCAAACCAGCGCTTTCCAGAACCATCAACGCCCGGCCGCAATTTGTTGTATCATTGGGAATACCAACCGTCGCTCCGTCTGCTAATTCAGCAATATCCGTAATTTTTTGGGAATAAATGCCCATTGGTTCGTTGTGGATCTGAGCAACCCAAGTTAAATCGGTTCCATTATTGGCATTATAATCTTCCAAATACGGAATATGCTGAAAGAAATTTGCATCGATTTGTCCTTCATTTAAAGCCGGATTCAATTGAACATAATCCGTAAAGGTTTGAATCTCCAATTCAATGCCTTCCTCCGCTAAAATCGGTTGGACGACCTCCAAAATCTCTGCATGTGGTTGAGCCGTTGCCCCTACAACTAATTTTACCGGTTCAGTCGTCTCAGTAGGCGTCGTCGCTTCCGGAGCCGGCGTTTCTTCTTCCTGCCCGCATCCGGCAAATAAACTGCCTACTAAAAGCAAACTTGCCAACAACAATATCATTCGTTTCATCTCTATTTTACCTCCTCCGTTTTTGCACAACCCATTGAGTCATTTTATCCCCTATTACCTGTACGCCCTGTACCATAATGATTAATAAAATAACCGTAATCCACAGCACATCGTACTGGTAACGTTGATAACCATAATAGTAAGCTAAGGTTCCTAAGCCTCCGCCCCCCACAATGCCCGCCATGGCGGAATAACCAACTAAATTGATCATCGTAATGGCAATCCCTAATATAATGGAAGGCGCCGCTTCCGGGATAAGGACTTTCATAATAATTTCCGACGGTTTCGCCCCCATTGAAAGAGCCGCTTCTACTAAACCAAAATCCAATTCCTTCAAAGAAGTTTCTATTAAACGAGCAACAAAAGGAATCGCTGAAATCGTTAAAGGCACAATCGACGCCGTTGTCCCGATAAAAGTTCCTACAATTAGCCGGGTCAACGGAATGACTAAAATCAACATAATGATAAAAGGAACCGAACGAGCCGCGTTAATAATGACGGCCAAAACTTTATTAACAATTGGATTTTCCATGATGTGCCCTTTTTCCGTAACCACCAAAATGATTCCTAATGGCAAGCCAAAAACATACGCCAAAGCCGTAGACACGACAACCATATAGAAGGTTTCTCCAATCGCTTTCACTAAGGTTTCGGACATCCACCCATCATTGAGAAAAGTTAACGCCCCCCATATGTAAGTCTGAACATCAAACATTCTCTAAAACCTCCAATTCTAACCCTTCTAAACTTTGTAGCCACGCAATCGCCTCTTTAAGGGAATCCGAGGTTCCTACGAATTCCAGGGTTAAATTGCCATAGGGAATATCCTTCACACGGTCAATATTTCCATAAAGAATGTTCGCCATAACTTCAAACTTCTTGACCAAAACAGAAATAAACGGTTGCCCGGCGGCGCTCCCAATAAAAGAAAGCCGAACAAAGCACGTTTGACGAGACTTCTCTGAAGTATTCTTCTCGATCACCTGCAAAAGTTCCTGCGGAACCTCATGATGAATCACGGAATGAATAAAACTTTTTGATATCGGAGTGCTCGGATTTGTAAATAACTGCAAAACACTATTTGTTTCTACAATCCTTCCGTTTTCCATCACCGCCACTCGATCGCAAACTTGTTTCACCACATTCATATCATGGGTAATCAAAAGAATGGTCAAACCCAGTTCCCGGTTAATATATTTCAACAAATCCAGAATGGAACGAGTTGTTTGAGGATCTAACGCCGAAGTGGCTTCATCGGAGAGTAATAAGCGCGGCTCATTCGCTAACGCTCTGGCAATTCCAACACGCTGTTTCTGTCCACCGGATAGTTGACTGGGATAAGCTTGCGCTTTGTCCGACAACCCCACTAAATCCAACAATTCAATCGCTCTTTCTTTTGCTTTTGATTTGGGAACCTTGGCAATTTCCAAGGGAAACATAATATTTTCTACAACATTACGTGACGACAACAAATTAAAGTGTTGGAAAATCATGCTGATTTTTTGTCGTTGTAACCGTAATTCATTTTTATTAAGAGCTGTAATTTCTTTCCCTTCTAATAAAATCGACCCGCTGGTTGGCTGTTCCAACCGATTGATGCAACGAATTAAGGTGCTTTTCCCCGCTCCGCTCAACCCAATGATCCCAAAAATCTCTCCTTGGTTAATTTGCAAACTAACATCATCTAGCGCCCGAACATCTCCACCCGGAGTATGATAAATTTTTGTCACATGTTGAATATCAATCACAAGCAAAACCCTTTCGTTTTGCGGTTCAAACCCCTCATATTTGGCCGCACATTCTTTATCCGTATTTCTCTCATGTTCATTCACATTAATCTTTATTCTAACATAGCTATTTAGAAACCGTCAACCGAGTTCAACAGGCACCGAAGTTCCCCTAAAATCAAGAAAAACATTGTCTTACCTGTTTGAACGAAAGAAATTCTCCCATTCTTCTTCTTTAAAACCAACGAGAACTTTATTTCCATGAATCAATAAAGGACGTTTGACAAGCATCCCATCTGAGGCTAAAAGTGCATATTGTTCTTCTTCGCTCATGCTGGGAAGTTTCTTCGCCAATTGTAAATTTCGGTATTGAATTCCACTGGTATTAAAAAATCGTTTCAGGGGAAGTCTACTCATTTTCTGCCATTGACGCAATTCTTCTTCTTGAGGACGGTAAATTTTTATGTCGCGCATTTCATACGGAATTTCTTGAGCGTCCAAAAAAGCTTTCGCTTTTTTACAAGTGCTGCATGTAGGATAACATAAAAAAATCATATGCTCTTTCCTTTCTAAAACTTTACTGGATGAACTAAGTATAGCATAATTACTCTCATGATACGAATGTATCTTTAT
>CALXSZ010000177.1 GCA_944391275.1 uncultured Syntrophomonadaceae bacterium | reverse complement strand
TGAATGAACCGAAACATTAAACGACAGTGAGATTAAGAATAATCAGTTAACTTTTGATATGAGCGATTTAAGAAGGATTGTTCGCAAAAATGAAGATTCCCGCGGAATACTGGAAATCTGCGCGAATGTCACAACCAATGCCGATGTAGAAAGCGGGGCTGTCGTATTAGAAGTAAGTGGAAATGGGGATATAGAGGATACCAGCGTTACAGTTGGGCAAATTGGTAATTTCCAAGTTTACACCAGTGTGACGGAAACGCCGGAGGTTCTTTCAGGCGGGGTTGGGCAAACCCTTGGGACATTGGTCATTACCGAAGAAGTTCCAGGCAGTTTGATTGCAGGAGAGAATGTTCGAATTGTCTTTCCGGAAGGAGTGAAATTATCGGTTCCTTATGATGTCCATCAGGTAGAAGTGAAAAAAGGAGATGCGGAAATAGAACTCGTCAGCAGCGATGAATCGAGGATTACTTTAAAGTTTGTGAAAGTGACCTCCGAAGGCGAAACTCGAATTGAAATCCCATTTCCATGGGTAAACGTTCAGTCGAATTTTACAGGAAGTATTCCAGTTGAAATGAGCGGAAGAGCCGGGGTAAATGACAGCCTAATTCTAGGCGAAGCGGTTCTCCCGTTAGAAGTTTCCGTGGAATCCGTTCCTTTTGTAGAAATTGGCAAACAGGATCAAGCGTTAGGAACCATTACCATTCGGGAAAATCAGGGCGGAGCCTTGAAACAAGGAGAACAAGTTGTACTGACCTTCCCGAGCGGCGTCCAATTACAGCCGGGCGTCAAAGTCGAAGTGATCCAGGGAAACGCGGAGATCGATTCGGTAAAAGTAACGGAGAGTGTCAACAACAGACAACGTTCGAGTTTATCTTTTACCATTAAAAGCGAAAGCTCCCGACAACAACCCTCTACCATTGAAATTCGCGATGCTCAAATAACGGTTAGCAGCTTAATGGCGACTGGAAACATTGATGTAGAAATTTCTGGCGGAGCCGTTGTACAGAGCAATGAAGAGGCTTGGTTGGGAGAAGATGTGGATTGGAATTACCACGATTATCCGGGCGATGCTTTTACTTCGCAGGATCAATTTCGGGATGAAGTAGCGGATTATCTGTTTGATCAAAATAGTATAGGCGAAATGACGGTAGCAGTATGTGTCGATTCATCATCGGTTGAGTCGACAGACGAGTCCGTATTCCGAGTGGATTCAGACGCTGCGGTTATCCAGGGCGAGCCGCAAACCATGCCGGTGACGCCGTATATTCGAGATGGCAGAACGATGCTGCCGGTTCGCTTTGTGGCATATGCTTGTGGCGTAGCCCCGGAAGATGTACAATGGGACGCCGAGACTCAAACAGTTACGTTAACTGCGGGAAATACCGAAGTGCAATTGGTTATTGGAGAGAAAAATATATTAATTGAGGGCGATATGGTTCAGGAAATGGACGTTGCGCCGGAAATTACGGACGGGTATACTTTCCTGCCGGCCCGCTATGTAGCCGAAGCATTCCACTACGACATTGAGTGGGATGCCGAAACGCAAACCATTACCATCAAGCCGTAAAACGACAAAGAATTTTTAACCAGCCAAAACGACTTGCAGAGAAATGTTGCAAGTCGTTTTGGTTTATTTTTCGTTTAAAAGCGAAGAGAAATTTTTATTTAGAGAAAAAAATTTATTTTAAGAAAGGATTAATTGGCGGATGAATCGTTTCTGGCCCCAAGTTCGCGAAGACGGCGTCGAAAGAAGAAACAAGCGTATCGTTTGCGAAAAGTTCCGCTTCGCAAAAAAATAGATTGCTGCCAGATTTTATCACTTTGCCGATGCATAAAATCTCGGCGTCTGCCGGACAAGGACGCAAGAAACATGAATTCTGCCGGATCGTAGAGGTTTTATACCCGGCTGCTCGAATTGAAGTACCCATTGCGGTGTCGGCACAGGCCATTTGTACCCCTCCGTGAATGATCCCACTGGAATTATAGATGGGTTTGCCTTTGATGATGGTGAACTTTGTCATTCCTTTCCCTAAGGAAAGCGGATGGATGCCTTGTGTTTGATAAAGCGGGGTCTGTAAAAGATTTTGAACCAATGCTTCAAAGTAGGAAGTTTCGAGTCCATCGTTTAGAATATCCATTGTTTTCCACCTGATTTCTTATCGTTTATATAAATGTTATTCTACTCATTTTTTATTTGCCTGTCCAGATAGAGAAAACATGTTTAAGAGTCGTCTGAATGCAAGATTTTCCTTTCCTTTTCGTATAACGGGTAAAAGCATCAGGTAAGGGAGGAAATGAAATGGATCGGAAAACACAAAAATTTACCTTATTCGGAATGTTTGTTTTTTTGTGTATCTTCCTTTTAGCGGTTGATAATAGCGCATCTTCGGATCGTCAGGTGCAAGCGGCGGAATTGGAATTGCCAGTTGTGGGGAATGCGGAAAAATTGCAAGATTTGTTGGAAGAATGGTGGAACGAATCAAGCGGAGGAATCTCACCGTATGCGGTATATAACGACGCGGGAATGATCGCGGAGACGCAGGAGATGACGTCCGTGGACGCGGCGTCAGAAGCCGAGCCTTCAGGGGGAATGGACGCCAATTATTCAGAAACGAACGTCCAGGTACAAGGGGTTGACGAAGCGGATCTTGTAAAAACGGATGGAAAATATCTTTACCAAATTACGGATGATAGCCTGCGGATTATTCAAGCCGTACCGGCAGACCAAATGCAGCTGGTTTCTGAAATTTCTTTTCCTACAGAAGAATTTACCCCGCAAGAACTGTATATTGACGGGAATCGGTTGGTTTTGATTGGCCAATATTGGAAGAACTTTACGGACGAACCAATTTCTTGGAATCGTTTATATGGGAGAAATTCAGGAATGCGTATTTTGCTGTACGACTTAACCGATCTCAATTCTCCCCGTTTGACGCGCCAAGAGGATCTGCCGGGACGAGCCATTTCAACCCGGAAAGTGGGAGATTATTTGTATTTTGCTCTTACCCAGGACATTGATTATGAAGCATTAAGAGAGGGAGAAGGTTATCTTCCAACTTATCAAGAACAAACTTTTGGAACCGTAGGGGAAACGATGCGGCAACAGGATATCCCATTATCGGAAGTACGATACTTTCCGGATTGCATTCAACCGCAGTATTTGATGTTAGGGGTTCTCTCCATTCAAAATTTTAGTCAGCCGGCGATGGTGCAGGCCTATTTGGGGGACGGAAGCGCTCTATACGCTACGTCGGAAAATATCTATGTAGCGTTAACCGAATGGCAGTTCTCAAACGAAAGATCAGGTGAAAATGTTTCCCAAGAAATTTTTTGGGAAGCGCCTGAACCTCAAACGCATGTTTATCGTTTTGCCCTGGATCAAATGAAAATCATCTGTGAAGGCAAAGGCATGGTTCCCGGCGAGATTGTAAACCAGTTTTCAATGGACGAATACGACGGTTACTTTCGGATTGCGACCACAACGGGCGATATGTGGGCAGAAGGAGAAGATATCTCGAAAAACAATGTATATATTTTAGATGGGCAGTTGCAGCAAGTCGGAGCCTTAACAGGAATTGCGCCTGGGGAACAAATTTATTCGGTACGTTTTATGGGAGATCGGGCCTATATGGTAACCTTCCGCAATGTGGATCCGTTTTTCGTGTTGGACGTCTCTCAACCTGAAAATCCAAGCGTTTTAGGGAAATTAAAAATCCCTGGTTATAGCGATTATCTGCATCCTTATGACGAAAATCACATCATTGGATTTGGAAAAGAAACGATTGAAGTAAAAGGAAGCGGGGAAGAACCAACGGCCTATTATTTAGGGATGAAAGTAGCTTTATTTGACGTAACAGACGTTGCGAACCCCATAGAAATGTCTAAAATAACGATTGGAGACCGCGGAACCGAATCGGAATTGTTGCAGGATCACAAGGCATTATTGTTTGATCGTAGCAAAAACCTTTTAGCTTTTCCCGTGACGGTTATGAGCCTGAATGGGCAACCTGTTCTGAATGAAGAGTCTTCCTATGTTTATCCAAATTATGGCGAATTTGATTTTCAAGGGGCTTATGTCTACCGCTTGGATACGGAAAATGGTTTCAATTTGAAAGGCCGTATCACGCATTTAAGCGATGAATTTTACCAACAAGCCGGTAGCGGTTGGTATGACAGCGACTTGAATATACGGCGGATTCTTTATATTGGCGATCAGTTGTATACGATCTCTGATCGGATGATTCAGGCTTGCCAAATCGAAACCTTGGAGAAAACAGGCGAACTCCAGTTCGATGCGGAATAAGAATAGAATTTTTAAGCAAAAAAGATCGGTGAAAACCGATCTTTTTCTTTTTACCCAAAGTGTTCGTTTAACCATGCGAGGGTTTGGTCTTCCCGCATCGATTTTTGATTTTCAAAACGGTGATCGGCTTTTTCGATAAAATAAACCGTTGCGTTTGGACATACATTTTGGATGATTTCTGCATTTTTAGGAGCGACAAGTGTATCTTCCAGACCTTGCAAAGCCAGGATTGGCTTTTTATCGAGTGCTTTTAGGTAAGCGACCATATCATGTTTTTTGAGATCTTGGACAAAAGAAGGGTTCATTTCAATTTCTGTTTGAATGATTTTCGTATGAATGGGTTCGCCTTTTTCTAAAAGGGCGTAATACTCCCCAAAACCTTTCCGAAAGACTTCTTCCAGTTCAACCGCCGCCGACCATAGGATACATCCCGCCACCCGTGGGTCGCTTCCGGCTCCAATCACGGTCGAGCCGCCAAAACTTCGTCCTAGAAGCAACAATGGGACGTTAAAGTTTTTATGCGCATAATCCACAACCGTTTGTAAATCTTCAATTTGTCGGCTTAAGGTAATCGAGGCAAAACTTCCGTCGCTCTCGCCGCTTCCCATGAAATCAAAAGCGAGAGCCGCAAATCCGTTGGCGTTTAATTTTTCAGCGAACGGAAAAAGATGTCCGCTGTTTTCTTTGGCTCCGGAAAACCCATGACAAATTATCACGAGATATTGAAAGGGGACTAGCGGTTGGAAATATAGGGCTTTCAAGCGATTTCCGTCTTTTTTTCTTATCGTTAAAAGTTCCATTTTTTTACTCCTTACGCAAATAGAAAGGCTTATTTTTATCATAACCAGGGATGGAAGCCTTGTAAAGTTCAAATAAGAATATTTCAAAAGAAAAATAAAAGAAGAATAAGGTTTACGATCCAACCGCAACATGCGATAATAAAAACGAAAGACTTCATGATTATGAAGAATTATGAAGAAAGGAGAAGGCGTTTTGCATTATTTCATTGTTATCGTTTTGTTGTTTTTGCTTTATCAATATTGGAAAAAGCAGCGGGAAGCTCCAAAAGTGAAAAAAAGCAAAGGAGATGTGATTGATATTGACGTCGTGCGTTCGGAAGATATTGATCGCGGCCCGCTGCCATATAAAAAAAGACCGTATTTACAGGATCGCTCGGAACGCCTGATGTTTGAAGGGCTTAAAAATCATTTGCAGTCCTATGCAATCGACATTTACCCGCACGTTGCGATGCTGAAACTCCTATATGTTCCGCCAACAGCGCCTAATTATATGGCTTACGTCAATCGTTTGGCGGGAAAAAGCGCTGATTTTGTCCTGTGCGCTATTCAAACGTTGGAGCCTTTAGTGGGTATTTGTTTGGATAAAATGACTGCTGAAATGGGCAAGCAACAGGAATCGATTCTGTTTTTGAATCGAGCTTTTGAAAAGGCGGTGCTGCCTTTAGTGCGGTTTATGGCCAGTGAAGACGCTTATATC
>CALXSZ010000176.1 GCA_944391275.1 uncultured Syntrophomonadaceae bacterium | reverse complement strand
GCACGCGGTGAAATTGAGCGTTTGAGCCGTATCGCCGAACCGGATGTTGCTCTCATTACCAATATTGATCCGGTTCATGTGGAAACGTTGGGAAGTTTGGAAAATATTGCGCGAGCAAAGTGCGAGGTCTTTTCTTATCTGACTCCACAAGGATGGGGAATGATTGCGGGAGATATTCCGTTACTGTGTCGGGAAGCCCAAAAAACTGGACGGAAGATTTATACTTTTGGAGCGACGGCTAACTGTGATTGCTGTTTGCTGGATACGGAGATACATTCCGAGGGAATGCGGATACATGTGCGCCTTTGGGATTGGCAAGGAAGTTTTTATTTTCCCTTACCTTCTGAAGCGATTGCGCTGGATGTTGTTGCGGCTGCCGGATGCGCTTATCGTTTGGGGGTACAGCCTGAAAAAATCGCGCAAGCCCTAGCGAATTACGTAGGGGATGAACAACGGCTTCATATCACATATTTTCCGGAAGGCGGTTTCATCATCAATGATACGTATAATGCTAATCCGCTTTCGATGATTGCAGCATTGGAGGTTTTGTGTTTTAAATCAGGAAGTGCGAAACGGGTGGCTGTATTGGGTGATATGTATGAATTGGGGGATTTAGAAAGAGCAGGGCATCTGCAAGTTGGAAAGAAAGCAGCAGAGTTTCATATTGATCAATTGATTACGATTGGAGAACGGGGGGGAATCATCGCCGAAGGCGCCAGAAAAGCTGGAATGAATCCGGCGAAGATCTCGTCCTTTTTGGATCAAGAAGCAGCTTTATCCTGGTTGAGAACCCATGCGACTCGTCAAGATGCGTTGCTTTTTAAAGCGTCGCATCGGTTGCGGTTGGATCTTCTGTTGGAAAAATGGGAAAACGGAGGAGAAGAATCCCATGGATAATTTGTCTATACGCTTAGCTGGCACGGTGTTGACGGCGTTTATCATAAGCGCATTATTAGGACCGATCGTGATTCCTTTTCTAAAAAAGCTAAAATTTGGGCAAAGCATTCGTGAAGAAGGACCGAAAAGTCATCAAATGAAATCGGGGACTCCTACGATGGGCGGCGTACTGATCTTAACGTCGATCCTTTTTTCTGTCTTAATTTTTGCCCCAACCAGTCTAGAGGCATGGTTAGCGGTTTTAGCGACGCTTGCATTTGGCGCGATTGGTTTTTGGGACGATTTTATTAAAGTGGTACGTAAACGTTCTTTAGGCTTAAGAGCGAAGCATAAATTATTGTTGCAAATTGTTGTCAGTATTCTGTTTACGCTATTGTATTTACATACAGAAGGCGGAGATTCAGCATTAAAAATTCCCTTTACGGATCAGACTTTTCAGTTAGGATGGCTCTATGTTCCTTTCGTGGTATTGTGGTTTACCGGATTTTCGAATGCGGTTAATTTAACGGATGGCTTAGATGGACTGGCTGCTGGAGTGACCGCAGTTGTTGCGGCGGCTCTGCTATTTGTTGCCTTTCAATCTGGAAATATTGGCATTATAGTCTTTTGCGCCGCCTTATTAGGTGCTTGTTTAGCCTTCTTATTGTTTAATCATTATCCAGCAAAGGTATTTATGGGGGATACCGGGTCATTGGCTT
Organism: uncultured Syntrophomonadaceae bacterium; assembly: GCA_944391275.1. Classification (GTDB taxonomy): domain Bacteria; phylum Bacillota; class Syntrophomonadia; order Syntrophomonadales; family Syntrophomonadaceae; genus CALXSZ01. The sequence goes on along the minus strand of CALXSZ010000176.1, from coordinate 3,361 downwards.
TAGGCGGAGCCATCACAGCGGTGTCCGTATTAACCAATACAGAGATTCTTTTGATTATTATTGGCGGCGTATATGTGTTGGAAACGCTCAGCGTTATATTGCAAGTGATTTCCTTTCAAACGACCGGACGGAGAATTTTCCTGATGAGTCCGCTGCACCATCATTTTGAATTAAAAGGATATAAAGAAACCCAAGTGGTAAAAGGTTTTTGTTTTGTGTCCATTTTGTTTTCGATAATAGGTATTTTTGGAATTTAGCTGGAAAAGTAAAGATAAATTTTTTGATGATAGAGGAAAGAGGGTCTAAAATCAATGGATATAGCTGGGAAAAAAGTACTGGTGATAGGGATGGGTTTAAGCGGAGTGGCGGCGGTTGATTTAGTTCAAAAATTAGGCGGGATTCCTACAGCTTATGACGCGAAACCAAAAAAGGAACTTCCATCGGTTTCCAGATGGTTAGACAATAACCACATTTCCGCTTTTTGGGGTACATATCCGGAGATGAAAGAGGGCAGCTTTGATTATGTGGTTCCCAGCCCGATTGTAAAAAGAGATATGGAATTGTTGCAAATGGCAGATCAAGCGCAAATTCCTATTATTAGCGAAATTGAATTAGCATATGAACAAAAACAAGCGGGTACCCAATTCGCTGCGGTTACCGGGACCAATGGGAAAACGACTACGACCAGTTTGTTGCACTTTATCTTTTTGAAGGCAGGAAGAATTGCGGCTTCTTGTGGGAATATCGGTACGGCGGTTTCTTCCGTTATTTTGCAGCCGGGATTAGAATGGGCGGTGGCGGAAGTATCCAGTTTCCAATTAGAAAATGTCACGCAATTTCGACCCAAGGTAGCAGGGATATTAAATATTACGCCGGATCATTTGGACAGGCATAAAACAATGCAAGCGTATATAGACTGTAAAGCAAAGATTTTTCAGCGTCAAACAGCCGAAGACACGCTTCTATTGAATTACGAAGATGAAACGGTGCGTCATTTAGCGGAAAAGGCGCCTTCTAAAGTAGTATTTTTCTCCACGAAAAGAGAACTTGTCGAAGGGGTTTTTGTGCGCAATGGAAATATTGTGGTTTGCGAGCAACAACAAGAGGTTGTTATTGCTCCCCGAGCATCTCTTTACTTACGAGGCGAGCATAATCTAGAAAATGCGCTGTGCGCTGCGGGAATGGCCTTTTATTCTGGAGTTGATCCGCAGACGATTGCTTTAGCCTTAGCCGAGTTTAAAGGGGTTCCGCATCGGATTGAAGAAATTGCGTACAGCCAAGGGATTTTGTACATTAATGATTCGAAAGGAACGAATCCGGCTTCTACGATAAAAGCATTAGAATCTTTTAACGAACCGATTCTTCTGATTGCCGGAGGATATGATAAAGCGGCTGATTTTACGGAAATAGCGAATTTTATCCAAAAGAAAGTGAAAAAATTAATTCTGCTGGGACAGACGCGTTTGAAAATTGAACAGGCCGTTTTACAGGCCGGTTTTGCCGCTGAGAACATTATAATGGTTGAAAGCATGGAAAAAGCTGTTCAAGAAGCCCATGCCTTAGCTGAAACGGGAGACGTCGTGATGCTCTCTCCGGCTTGCGCCAGTTGGGATATGTTTGAAAATTTTGAACAACGCGGACATATCTTTGCAGAAGCAGTACGAAATGTCATCCAAAAACCATGCTAAAACAAGGGAGGAAACGGATGAACCGAAAAAAAGGACCGCCCGACTTGGTTTTATTGGCAATTGTTTTAACATTGTTAGGAATTGGTCTTTTAATGGTTTTTAGTTCAAGCTCTGTAACCGCGGGAGTAAGAAACGGAGACCCTTACTACTATCTTAAAAGACAGTCCATGTGGGCGGTGTTAGGCTTAACCGTTATGTTTATTATAATGAAAATAGACATACGGATTATAAAAGCCTTAGCTTACATTGGGATGATTTTTACAATCATTTGTCTGGCTTTAGTTATTACCCCTCTGGGGTTGGACGCCAATGGTGCTACGCGTTGGTTGGGAGTAGGAAGTATTGGATTTTCCCCTTCCGACTTAGCTAAGCCGGCGATCGTGCTTTATATGGCCCGTCTTTTATCAAACCGACTGACGAAAATTCAAGATTTTATCCAAGGTTTGGGAACGCCTTTGTTCGTCTTGATGGTTGCTTGTGGACTGATTATGTTGCAACCGGATTTAGGAACAACCGTCGACATTGCAGGCACGGTTTATTTTATGCTTTGGGCGGCTGGCGCGCGCATTGCGCACATGATTGGGCTAGCCTTGACAGGAGTGGCCGGCGTCGTTGCGATGATCTTTGTTGCGCCTTATCGCTTAGAACGTTTTCTTTCTTACCTGGATCCGTTTGATGATCCGATTGATACCGATTTCCAAATTGTGCAGTCCCTTTATGCCATTGGCTCCGGAGGGTTATTCGGTGTGGGAATTGGTCAGAGCCGGCAGAAATATTTTTATTTACCGGAACAACATACCGACTTTATTTTTGCGATTGTAGGAGAAGAATTAGGATTTATTGGATGCGCCTTTGTGATCCTATTATTTATTTTGCTCGCGTGGCGAGGATTCAAAATTGCTATGGAAGCGGAAGACCCTTTTATATCGCTTTTGGCGGCAGGATTAACTTGTATGATTGTTTTCCAGGCTTTTATTAACATTGGCGTTGTAACGGCAACCCTTCCGGTTACCGGAATTACGCTTCCTTTTATTAGCTACGGCGGTTCTTCGCTGCTTTTTACACTCATTGCAATAGGAATGTTGCTGAATGCATCTTGTTATGCGAAGAAGCGTTAGGAGGGCGAGCATGAAATTTATTGTCAGCGGAGGCGGAACGGGCGGGCATGTGTATCCGGCGTTAGCCATTATCCGTGGATTGCAGGAAAGATGGAAGGGGAGTCGGTTTCTATATATTGGGAGTTCGAGTGGCATAGAAAAAGAAATCGTATCCAAACAGGGAATTCCTTTTCAGAGGATTAGGATCAATCATGGGATTAACCGTAACCATCTTGTGAAGTCGATATGTACAGCTTGCCATAGTATTCCGGAAAGCTTTTTTCAGGCTCAACGTTTCATTCGAGAATTTCGTCCGAATGCCATTATTGGAACCGGCGGATACGTCTCGTTCCCAGTGCTATGCGCAGGAGAATTTTTAGGCTATCCGACGTTTATTCATGAGCAAAATGCCTGGCCCGGATTGACGAATCGTTTGTTGGCCAAAAAGGCTACTTGTACGTTGCTGACGTTTAAGGAAGCTCAAGCGCATTTGCATGCAAAACGTACGGTAATTACGGGACTGCCGGTACGGCCGGAAATTTTTCAGGCGCAGAGAGAAGAGGCCCAGAATCGTTT
>CALXSZ010000175.1 GCA_944391275.1 uncultured Syntrophomonadaceae bacterium | reverse complement strand
CTTTCCCCAATTCGCCGGTTTGCCATTTGGCCTGGTGTTCATCAAAAAGTTTCCGCAGCGCGCCTAAATATTCAGGGTTTGCATCATTGGAACCGGATTTGCCGCGTGAACCGGTGAATTTCGTCATCACCACGCCCCGACCGATGAAACTACAGTTCATTTTTTCAAAAACATCCGGATAATTTGGATCAACGGCTGCATTCACGTCCGCAGACAAGGCGAACGAATGGTTCATGGCTTGGCGCAGATGATAATAATCATCCTTGCCGCAACGGTGCAACAATTCCACATATAAATTTTCCAATAATAAAGAGGAAAGTCCCGTGTTTCCGTAACTTCCAATTTCCTCTTTATCAACGAACAGCGCGATAGCCGTGTGTTTGGGCGTTTTGGTTTCTAATGCCGCCATTAAGGAGGTATAAACGGAAATGCGATCGTCCTGACCATAGCCCCCGATCATGCTCTGATCCAGACCGACGTGACGAGCCGCCATAGCGGGGACCGCTTCTAATTCTGCGCTCGTGAAATCCTTTTCATCGATATCATACTGTTCCTTTAATAAGCGGATGATCTGCTGTTTTACCGGATCTTTTCCCGTATTTTCCGCAAAACTGCCGATGAGAATATTTAACCCTTCTCCCGTAACGAATTCGCTTACCTTTTTATTTTGTTGGTTTTGCGCGAGATGCGGAAGCAAATCGGTGATCGTAAAGACCGGGTCATTTGGTTGCTCGCCAATTCGAATATTGATGCAAGTACCGTCCTTTTTAATGACCACACCGTGCAACGCCAAAGGGATCGATAACCATTGGTACTTGCGGATTCCGCCGTAATAATGAGTTTTCAAAAGCGCTAAATCGTCGGCCTCATAAAGCGGATTGGCTTTTAGGTCGATCCGCGGCGCGTCCGCGTGGGATGCGACGACGCAGCAGCCTTTTTCCAGAGGTTCTTTCCCAACGGTGATTAAGGCCGACACTTTATTTTTCCAACGGAAAAGCACATGATCGCCCGGGGCAATCTGTTGCACGTCTTCCAGTGGAACAAAACCGTGTTTCAGAGCCAACGTACAAACGAAATCCGTTACCTCCCGTTCGGTTTTGGCGTCGTTTAGGAACTGAATATAACCGGGAGCAAAATCCATAATTTCTTTGCGGGTTTTTTCATCCAAACGGCTCCACAAGCAAGAATCCTCTTCCCGGTCCGTCATTTCGAGTTCTGCATCGTTTATTCCTTTTTTTTCTTTTTTCTCTTTTTTGTCCATTTTGATAAAAGCTCCTTTCTTTGATCTATGGAAAAGATATTTTCTATATTATAAACAAATTCCAAGGATTCATCCATATTTTAACGAAAAACTTACATCCAACCGAATGCCTGCAAAATGGATTCCAGCAGTTGAACGACCCAAGAGTTCTCAACCGCCGCTTGCAAAGAAACCAGCGCCGGGACATGGACGGAACTGCCGGTTAAAAGCAGCGGCCGTGAAACATACAGGACAGCGGCGGCCAACAGACAAAATTGTATGCCGTATAGAATTGCTCCCGCCGTATGATTCAACATATAAGAAGGCAGAGTCGCGTCCATCGTTTTTCCCAATGTATAAGCCAGTACGCGAACGAGCAGCGTGAAAACGACAAGTAAAATGGCAAAGGAAAGACATCCGATCAATAAATTGGTTAGCCATTCAATAAAATCCGTTGAGGGAGTTAACCACGCGGATTGTGGAAACAAATGAGCCATTTGATTCTGTAAAACGTCCGGCAGCACGGCAAGTGGACCGTCTGAGAAATCCGGTTGGAAGGCGAGACCCGAAAATTTATCGGTTAACCAGGCGGAAATGCGATCCGGCAAAGCGGTATTTTCAGACAAAAATGCTGAGAAGGCTTGTGAAAACCATACAGCGCCCATAAAACCCACTACCACGGAAACAATATTCTTGATTCCCATGAAAAAACCGGCTCGATAACCGCGTATGACGCATAAGCTTAAGACAAACAGCAAAAATACATCCAACAAAACGATCGCTTCCCTTCTCATCCACGCAATAGATTCTTTTATTCGCTGAAGCCGTTCTTACAAGAGTCTTCCAATCATAAAAAATTCTTTTTATGGTATAGGACGCAGAAGTGTAAGATTTCTTTCACTCTCTAAAGTTCTATAACAAAAATCGAAAAGCTGCCTGGGTCAATCAATGCCAGACAGCTTCGGAAAAGTACCGCAAAACTATGAAGGACAGGGGTTAAAACATTTTCTTAGTTGCTAAAACATCGTATTTACTACGAAGTTCTTCGACAATTTCATCGGTGTCATGTCCTTCAATTCGGAGGATCAGACGGAACATATGATCGGAATCTTCATAAACCGTGCTGTTGAGAAGATTTTTATTGGCTTGGGCGATAAGGCTGGTAACGGCGGCGAGAGTCCCAACTTTATCTTCTAATTTAAGATCGACGCGCGTATGCGATTTTTTTACCTGCATGAGCTTGATTAATCCGTCGAAAATATTGGTTTCAGTAATGATCCCCACAAGTTGATCCTTTTCCATAACGGGCAAAGCGCCAATACGATGTTGATTCATCAATTGGGCGGCTTCTTCAATATAATGGTCCGGACCGATGGTAACGAGCTTTTGATATCGGGGTAGAGCGTCCCTGATGGTTATTTTCGACCAGAGATAGATGAGTTCGTACTTGCTGAGGGTCGTTGCTCCGGACGGGCTGACCCGGTCCATATCGGTGTCCGTCACAATTCCGATCACTTTACCGTTTTCGACGACCGGTACGCGGCGAATTTTTTTTATATTCATCATGTGCAACACTTCAGAAACTTTATCGTCTAACCGGACGGTAATTACATTGGTAGCCATAAGATCTCGAATTCGCATAGAAAAACCTCCTTTTGAATAAAGAAGTATAACCTGTTTTTAACCGCCTAAATAAGCTTTTTTTACTTCGTCGCTCTGACTGAGTTCGTGCGCGTCGCCCGAAAGAACAATTTGGCCGGTTTCAATAACATACGCTTTATTGGCAATAGACAAAGCCATGTTGGCGTTTTGTTCGACCAAAAGAATCGTTGTTCCTTTTTGATTAATATCTTTTATAATATTGAAAATTTCCTGCACCAGAATGGGGGCTAACCCCATGGAAGGTTCGTCCATCAGAAGTAACTGAGGATGCGACATCAAAGCGCGGCCAATGGCCAACATCTGTTGTTCGCCGCCGCTTAACGTACCGGCTAGTTGCTTAACGCGTTCTTTCAAGCGGGGAAAACGCTCGAAAACATTGTCCAAGTCGTCTGCGATACCGGCTTTGTCTCGGCGCAAATAAGCTCCCATTTCCAAGTTTTCCATGACGCTCATCGACGCAAAAACCCGGCGTCCTTCCGGAACATGGCAAATTCCCATCCCGACAATTTTTTCCGGAGGAATTTTATTTAAGTCTTTTCCCTGGAAACGAATACTGCCGTTTTTGGGACGCAATACCCCGGAAATGGATTTTAAAGTGGTCGTTTTCCCTGCTCCGTTAGCTCCGATTAGAGTAACGATGCTGCCTTCCTCTACTTCCAGCGATAAACCTTTTAAAGCGTGAATAGCGCCGTAATAGACGTCAATGTGATCAACTTCCAGAAACAACTTTCGTCACCTCCTCGCCTAAATATGCTTCGATAACTTTCGGATTATTCCGAATTTCTTCCGGAAGTCCGCTAGCCAAAATTTGACCGTAGTTTAGTACGTACAGGCGTTCACACAAGCCCATCACCAAACTCATATCGTGTTCAATTAAAAGAACGGAAAGATTAAACTGCCCGCGCACCCAATGAATCAATTCCGTTAAAGCGTTGGTTTCTTGGGGATTCATTCCGGCGGCCGGTTCATCTAAGATCAAAAGTTTGGGATCGGTGGCCAACGCCCGGGCAATCTCGAGCCGCCGTTGTTCGCCGTAGGGAAGATTCGAGGCCAGTTCGTTCCGTTTATCGCCTAATTGAAAAATTTCCAGCAACTCAAGGGCTTTTTGTTCAATCTGATCTTCTCCTTGATAAAAGCGGTTGGTACGGAATACCGCTGAGAGGAGAGAATAGTTGACTTCTTTATGAAAAGCAATTTTGACGTTGTCCAGCGCCGTGAGATTTTTAAATAGACGAATATTCTGAAACGTTCGTGCGATGCCTTCCCGACAAATGCGGTGCGGGGAAAGACCGCCGATGCTTTTGCCGTCAAAAAGGATGGAACCTTCATTCGGGCGGTAAACCCCGGTAATAAGATTGAAGACAGTTGTTTTTCCCGCGCCGTTGGGGCCGATTAAACCAACCAGTTCTCCTTTCTCAATGTACATATTGACGTCGGATACGGCGTTTAAGCCGCCGAACGTTTTGGTTAAATGGTTAATTTCAAGTATATTATTCATTTTTTGGCTTCCCCCCGTTTCCTACGCAGGATTTTGAAACTGAGTTCTTTGTTTCCCATCAGTCCCTGAGGACGGAAGATCATGACGATAATCAGCACCATGGCATAAAGAACCATACGTAATTCGGGGAAAGATTGCAGAACGGTCGATAAAATCGTAACGAAAATCGCTGCAATGACGGCTCCGCTGGTGCTGCCTAGCCCACCTAAAACGACCATAACCAAAACATCAAAGGATTTCATGAAGCCAAATGTATTGGGTTTGATAATATAGAAAAAGTGCGCATATAATCCACCGGCTAGTCCTGCGAACATAGCTCCGACGATGAAGGCCAAAATTTTATAGTTGACAATATTAATCCCCATTAACTCAGAAGCAACTTCGTCCTCGCGAATGGAAACGATTGCCCGGCCATAACTGGAATTCGTAAGATTGTTAATCACTAAAATGGTCAGAACCACTGAACCGAACAGCCAGGGCCAAGTTGTTAATTTAGGAATTCCGGTAATACCCGCCGCGCCGCCGACAGCTTCAATATTATACAAAATAATACGGATAATTTCGCCAAAGCCCAATGTCGCGATCGCTAAATAGTCTCCGCGTAAACGCAGCGTGGGAATTCCAATAACTAGTCCCGCCAGAGCGGCGCCCAGACAAGCCATAAAAAGAGCCAACAGGAAAGGCGCGTCCAAGTTTTGCGTAAAAACGACCGAAACATACGCCCCAATGGACATAAAACCCGCGTGCCCCAAAGAGAGTTGCCCGGTAAATCCGTTAATGAGATTTAAACTGACGGCCAGGATAATATTTAAACATAGAGTGGTCAAGGTCATTTGGTAGTACGTCGACAGGATTTTAAAGGAAATCATATACTGTATCGCGGAAAAGATCCCCGCCAATATGAGAATTTTTAGGAAGAGAGCCGCCGGATTTCTTTTTAATAATTCCATATGCGTCACCTCATATCTTTTCGCCGGATTTTTCACCGAATAAACCGGTCGGCTTAATCAGGAGAATTAAAATCAGCACTCCGTATGCGGCGGCGTCGCGGAACAAACTGTTTCCATATCCGGAAACCATGGTTTCCAAAATACCCAGCAAAAATCCGCCGGCCATTGCGCCGGGAATAATCCCAATCCCGCCTAAAACCGCCGCTACAAAAGCTTTAATGCCGGGGACCATCCCCATCAGCGGGTTGATGGTTCCATAGAAAACGCCGTACATCACGCCCGCTGCCGCAGCTAAAGCAGATCCGATCGCAAACGTAACGGAAATAATATGGTTTACGTTAATTCCCATCAGAGAGGCGGCGTCTTGATCTAAAGAAACGGCGCGCATAGCCTTCCCGGTTCGGGTTTTTTTGATAAATAATTGCAGAATAATCATCAGAAAAACAGCGGATGCAATCACGAAAATATCTTTATTGGTCATCAGCAGGCCGCTAAAATGGTACGTTTGCGTAGGAAAGGCGTCGGCCGGATAGACACGCTGCGTAGCGCCTAGCAAGAAAACCATTATGTATTCCAGGAAGAACGACACGCCGATGGCTGTAATCAAGGCCGCAATACGGGTGGAATTTCGCAGGGGCTTGTAAGCGACTTTTTCAATAATGATCCCTAACACGGCACAAGTGAGCATAGCAAACAGCATGGCGACCCAAACGTTTGTCCCGAGCAGCGTGATAGAGAAAAAACCAACATAAGCTCCCACCATCATAATATCGCCGTGCGCAAAGTTGATTAATTTAATAATCCCATAAACCATGGTATAACCCAAGGCGATTAAAGCGTAAATGGCGCCCAGAGAAAGCCCGTTAATCAGTTGTTGTATAAAATTTAACAAAGAGGAACACTCCTTTTGTCCGAGATGACTTTTCCATATTTTTGTCAGAAGGTTCACTTTAAAAGCGTTTATAAGCAACGGGAAAGAGAGCTCGCCGTTCTCTTTCCCGCTCCAATATCATTCATAAAAAGCAATCGAAAATAATCGATTACGGTTCAATTCGCGTATTCATAACTTGCGCGCCGTCTACATATTCGATAATAACGCCTGCTTTTATGGGATTGTGTTGTTCGTCCATCGTCATGGTTCCGGTTACGCCTTCAAAATCTGTTAAGGAAGCGAGTGCGTCCGTAATCGCTTGTGGATCAGCGGAGCCTGCGGACTCAATAGCAGAGGCAACTGCCATAATCGCATCGTAACCCAGAGCAGCAAAAGCATCTGGCGTTTTGTCATTGTAGGCTGCTTTGTAGGCTGTCACGAAAGCAACGACTTTTTCATCTGCGTCTTCTGATGAATAATGGTTGGTAAAGAAGCAATTATTCAGCGCGTCTGCACCGGCAACAGACAAAGTATCTGGCGAATCCCAGCCGTCTCCGCCGCCCATCGGAATCGTAATACCTGCTTCACGCGCTTGTTTGATTAAAGGCGCCACTTCTTGATAGTAACCGGGCACATAGAGAAATTCCGGGTTCGTTCCCTTGATTTTATTCAGCGTGGCACGGAAATCCCGATCGCCGGAAGTAAATCCTTCTTCTGCTACGATCGTACCGCCGCCGGCTTCAAAAGTCGTTTTAAAGCTTTCCGCCAAACCTTGACTATAATCGCTGGAAGTATCTTTATAGATGGCTGCGGTTGTATAGCCGGAATCCAAAGCAAACTGCGCCATTAAAGTCCCTTGAAAAGGATCAATAAAACAAACGCGGAAGACGTACGGTCTTACTTCATTCGTATCCGGGTCAACCGTGATGTTGGCTGCAGTAGCGGCAGGAGCGACAATGGGAATTCCAGCTTCAGACAGAACGGGAATACTTGCATTAACGCATCCACTGGTTAGCGGACCAACTTGTACCGCAATTTCCTCACCGATCAGCGCGGCAGATAACGTAGCCGCTTCGGCGGCGTCCGACTTGTTGTCTCTTTCAATCGGCTCAATCTGCATACCTAAAACACCGCCGGCAGCATTCAGTTCGTTGATGGCTAGCATCGCGCCGTCTCTGGCGTTGCTTCCATAGCTTGCTGTGTCGCCGGATAACTCCATGTTCAAACCAATTTTAATCGTTTCCCCAGAAGTTGCGGTATTTGTCCCGCCATCTTCCGTAGACGTTTCTCCGTTTCCGCATCCTGCCAGGGAACCAAGCAGGAGAGCGGTTGTCAGTAGAGAAATTGCTTTTCTTTTAAAACTTTTTTTCACAAAAACCCTTCCTTTGCTATAAAATTTATGAATAGTCGTCAGAAAGACTATCATAACGATCTTAGAATAGGTTGTCCTTTAAATGGACACAAAGAAAACGAAAAACCAATAATAAAACAATAATACAACAATATAGAAGTTTTCGGGAGACTATTTTTAAAATTTTTATAAAATTTTTGAAAAAAACCGCCGCAAAACTTCCTGTAGCCTTGCCGATCCGAAAGAATAAAGTATTTTAAACAAGAAAATGCATTAGCTTCTCTTCGTGGCGGTGCAGAACAAAAAGCGGTTCTTTTCCACGGGAGAAAGGAAGAAAGTTCACAGGGACAAACGCCTTTTAAATGAAAAAGAGTTGTTTCCATTATTTCCATTTCCCAATGGGTTCCCCCGCTGAAATTTTCGTTTCAATTCCGCGCGCGCTCATTTCAATTAAATCATCGTCAAATATCACCTGGTGCGGTTCGAAAAAGAGTAACACGGTGGAGCCGCCAAATTGAAAAAATCCTTTTTCTTGTCCTCTTTGAGCCGGCCCGCCGTTCGGCAGCAATTGAACAATGGAGCCGACGGAAGTGGCGCCTACTTCTACATAAAGAATTTTTCGTCCGCTTGTTGTGTGAAACAGCGTCCGCATACGAGCGTTTTTACAAAAAATATCCTGAATGCAACGTATCGCGATTGGATTAACCGAATAATATTTCCCGGAGATTTTTTGCGGGGGATCCGAACGCCCGTCTTCAATAAAATGAAAACGGTGATAATCCACCGGCGCCAAACGCAATGCGATCCCGCCGCCCCCCTCGAATTGCGCGGCCAATGAGGCGTTTTGCAGCAAATCTTTTAGGCGGTAGACGCTTCCCTTAATTTGAAAAATGCGATCGCTGCGAATTTTGGGAAATACCAGTATTCGTCCGTCTCCGGGGGATACCAGCGTTTCCGGATGAGGAGAAAACACGCGAGCGTCTTTTTTTAATCGTCGCGTAAAAAACGCATTAAACGAGGAGAAGGATTCCAATGGTTCAAGCGCTTCT